>NZ_JAJBUX010000070.1 GCF_020860125.1 Cloacibacillus sp.
GATATAGACGGGGGTTGTTTTTGCTTGCTATATTGCTACTAAACAAATCACAACGAAAAGTTGATGTGATGCGCTATTGGAAAGGACTTGCGAGAATAGGCGGGCTAATATTAATAGCTTTATTTTTATGGGTTACGCTGATACCCTTATTCTTTAGTGTTGAGCCGTTTGGGGAACGAATACTTGGGATGGCCCGCCCGATTGAAGTATTTTTGTATTGTGTAGGTGTGATGATTTTTGCAAAAGATGATTTTTTTACAAAAAATCTATGTTCTTTTTCTATAATAAGTGCAATATTTATTTCTTTATTTGCCTTTACAAGACGCCTTCTTCTGTCTTTTTCAGCAATTCGGGATGATTGGGTATTCGGTATGCACGCCGCTTTAGCGGGTCTCATCTTATCATCTTTGTTGCCTTGGATCTTTTACGCAATATGCTCGAAAAACACTGACCGGCATCGCAGAATATTCTATATAATTGCGTTGTTTTTGTCGTTAACTGCGATTTTTGTGACATATTACCGTACAATATGGTTAGCTGTCATTGCTCAAATTATTATCGCTGTGCCGCTTTCATATTATTGTTTTAACGCTAACTTGTTGAATCATAAAAAATTGTTGGTTACAATTATTATTCTTATTACCACTGCTTTCACATATTCATATCATGTAAGTTTTACTGTGAGAAATAATATAGCGAGGTCTATGTACATATGCAGCGATTTTGAAGCATTTACATCAAGAAGGGGAGAAATATGGGTAGAGGCTATATCCCTTATCTCTAAGCGTAAGTTGGGAGGGTACGGATGGGTAAGCTATGATGATTTTGCAGTGATAAAAAAACATCATCCTCATTCAAGTTACTTGGAAGCGGCTTTTCATGCTGGTATTCCTGCTGCTATTTTATATTGCGCTGCTTTACTTATCTTTTTCCTGCTTGCATTACGGTATATTTTTACGAAAACAAAGCCCTGTTCAATACCCTATGTTGTTTCTTTGATGATATTGGCTTCCGCAGTAGCTGGGCTTACCGAAGCATTCTTTTTTGTAAGCCGCGAATATCTTATACCATTTTGGTCTATGGTTTCAATGCTGATTTCTCCTTTATTTGTAAAAAGAAAACTAGAGGTATATTATGACGAATAGGCAAACCGTTCTTCTAAGCATAATAATCCCTGCCTATAATGTTGAACTATATATCAAAGAATGTTTAGATTCAATTTTTTATAGTTTGACGGTAGAGTCTGCATGTTTAGTAGAAGTCATTGTTATAAACGATGGCTCCCAGGACAGAACTACAGATATTTTAGAGCAGTACGATAGCCGTCACTGTGTCTTCCGTGTTATAAATCAAAGTAACAAAGGGCTATCATACGCTAGAAATATAGGGATAAATGCAGCAAGAGGAAAGTATCTTATGTTTGTGGACAGCGATGATTACCTAGTCCCGGATTCTTTAGACAAACTGATCACTTTTCTTTCTGTCAATGAAAACGTAGACATTGTTGAATATGATTTTTACGAATTTGTAAGCGCAGATGAGATGATAAAAGATAAGCAAGAAATGCCTTCTATTTCTAAAGGTAGTGGACAGGAAATTTATGCTGCTTGGGTAAAGCAATCTTATTTTCGTCATTTGGTTTGGACAAAAATTGTTTTAAGGGAACTCGTAACCACACATAGGATATTCTTTTATGAAGGTATTGTCCATGAAGATGATGAGTGGACTCCGAGAATATTTGCATATGCTAGAAAAGTTCTTTATTTACCATTGCATGTGTATGTTTATAGAATAAGACCTGGATCTGTTATGTCAACAATAACGTGGAAGAATTACTTTGACAAAATAAAGGTATTTGATTCGCTTGTACAGTTTTCATTGACTAAAGGATTTTCGAAGGAATATGTAAATGCCTTGAAAGTTAGTGCTTCTTCAATTTATTGGTGGTTGTTTTCCGGGATCAAGCGAAATGGGAAGTATGACGAAGAGCTGATATCGAAGATTCTCGAGCGTGAATATATAATTAAGTACAGCAGAACTTTTCACAGACGGTTTTTTTATAAACTTGTAGTAAAATTATTAGGGGTAAAGGGATTTTATTTCTTTAAATATGCAATAAAAGATTTGTTTAGATATAATTAACCGATTGTTGTTCAAAGAGATATCGATCAGAGTGGTACATAAACTTTAAATAAGTTAAAGAGGTATAGTGATGCATCCGTTGATTAGTATAGTCGTACCGGTCTATAACCTTGTAGATAGAGTAAAATTTATGATTGACTCACTGCTAAAACAGGATTATGGTGAGTTGGAAATTATTTTAGTTAACGATGCTTCAACTGATAGCTCGCTAATGTGTATGGAAGAGATTGTGAGTACTAATGTCAAATGCAATATCCATATTATAAATCACAATAAAAATAAAGGAGTATCCGCAGCTAGGAATACAGGGTTAAAAACGGCAAAGGGGGACTATGTTATCTTTGTGGATGGAGATGATATGGTCGAAACTAATTTTGTTTCTGTGCTGTATGAAACAATATCAAAAAATAATAGTGACATGGTTTCCTGTGGATATAGAACTATTGAAATAAAAAGAGGGACAAAGGAAGAACATCCATTAACAGTTCCTGCAAATATAAGCGATATTGACCTCATAAAAGGGCGTATTTTGAATAAAATAGAGGTTTCCCATTGGGCTACTTTGTTTCGTAAAGATTTTCTTCTTGAAAATAATTTGTTTTATGAAGAAGGGTGTACGGCAGGTGAAGATATAGAGTTCATTATAAAAGTACTGTGTCGCAGTAAAAAAGTTTCTTTTGTAAAAGATTGTCTATATATTTACGTTCAACACGATAACATGGGGTCACGAAAAGAGATAAAAAATAACGAAAAAAAAATAGAGCGTTATTTACATCATACGGAGGCGCATTTTAGAGAGGCCGAATATATTAAAAAATATACGAAAAATAAAACGCTGTACACGCTTGCCGAATATATGATTTTGCCGCAGGCATATCTCCGGATGCTCTCGGTTTGCGCTATGAAAAATGATAGAGATAAATTTGATAGTATGCGCAGATCTCAGAGTGTAAAAGACGTGCTTCTTAACAGCTATAGGTCTTTCTTGTATAAACCGGAGGTTTTTCTGCGGGCCTGTGTTGTTTTCTTTCTTCCTAATGTTTATTATAGCAAGTATCGTCATTACTTAAATGACTAGTTAAAAGAGAGTTGGTTATAATAAATGTATGAAGACCATGAAATTCAGGTAGCTCTAGCCTTTTGTGACCCGAAGGGAACCTATTCTCGCCATGCGGCGGTAACGATGGCGTCGATTTTTGCAAATACCAATGGTAATGTCTGTATTCATATTATACATGATGATACTCTTACGCCAACTAACAGAGAAAAACTAAGATCGCTTACCCAATTCTATAAACAGAAAATCAATTTTATCAATGTGGAAAATATGCTTGATGAAAAGAGCATAGACGTAAGTAAACTTACCATAGACGGCGCTCGCGGTACACTCTTCCGCTTGTTGCTTCCTGATATTGTAGCTGCGGATAAAATTATTTACCTTG
This sequence comes from Cloacibacillus sp., assembly GCF_020860125.1. Lineage (NCBI taxonomy): Bacteria > Thermotogati > Synergistota > Synergistia > Synergistales > Synergistaceae > Cloacibacillus > Cloacibacillus sp. The sequence continues at coordinate 3,585 of NZ_JAJBUX010000070.1, forward strand.
ATTGCGATATAGTCGTTAATATGGATATTTCTGAACTGTGGGGAATACAGCTCGGCGGTTATGCGGTTGCCGCGGTGAGGGATGTTTGGTCTTTAGATTTCCTCAATGGGATTCCTATACCTTGGCGTCTTAATAAAGCTTGGGAGTTACTTGGCGTGGCGCGCGGCGAGTATTTTAACGCCGGCGTACTGTTGCTGAATTTAAAAAAACTTAGGGATGAATATGACTTCTTAAAATCTGTAGCGGACTTCTATGCAGAATATAAGAAGTGCATAACCCTTGCCGATCAGGATTGTCTGAACTATATTTTTGCGAATGACAAACTGCTTATAGATGAAAAATTTAATCACATCAATTCAGAGGGAGTAGGGGAAGATGACCTTTACGGTTCAATCTGGCATATGGCCGGAGGCGCGGCTAAACCTTGGGTAACCTGTACCCGTCCTTTTGTCGATGACCTGTATTGGCGCTATCTTAGACTCACTCCATATTGCGAAGACGATAACGCGCTGATTAGGATGATGCTTAATGATCTGTCTTCTCCATCATATACGCACCTTCATTCCTCTGATTGTGTTAAACGCCTGAAAAGGCAGATCGCAGATAATATCTTCCGTGCGCATATTTGGACGGTTCCGCATATATTAATAAAGAAAATCAGTGGTGGTTCGAAATGAGGATTATAGAGGTTTTACCGGAACTTGATATCGGCGGTGTTGAAAGGCATGTCATTGACCTCGCAAATGAGCTTGCAGAACGCGGACATGATATTGTTGTGATATCCGCTGGCGGAAAAATGCAGTGTCAGCTCTCGCAGAAGGTCAGCCACCTTTGTTTGCCCGTGCATAAAAAAAATCCACTAACGGGCTGGTTTTGCGCGCGAAAAATAGCGAAATTTGCGAATGATGGAAAGTATCAGCTGATCCACGCCCATTCCAGAGTTCCCGCCTGGATCGCGCGGTGGGTTTCTAAAATGGCCGGTATCCCATACGTTGTGACAGCGCATGTGGACTTTGGTAATAAATCAAGATGGATTTACTCTCCCTACCGTGAAGCGGCTCGTGTCATATGCGTCAGCGAAGCGGTCCGCGACGGCATGAAAGACTGTTTTTATGAAAATACGCAGATCGTATTGAATGGCCTTGATGAGCCCAAAGTTCATTGGAATGATGACAATCCCAAAGACTTCGTAAAATTTCTCTTTGTCGGACGGCTCTCTTCTGTTAAGGGGATGCAAGATGTGCTGAAAGCATTGCCGTCGGATAAAAGTTGGACTTTGGATGTACTTGGCGACGGACCTATGCGTCCGGAGCTTGAGGGGCTTGTTAAAGAATTAGGGCTTAGTAAAAAGGTGACATTCCATGGCTATTCCGACAGAGCTGATGAATTTATGGCCGATTCATCCTGCCTTCTTTTCCCCTCATATATTGAAGGTATGCCTCTCACACTTGCGCGGGCGGTGCAGATCGGCATTCCCGTACTGGCCTCTGATATAGAACCGGTCGCGGAGATGGCGGGAACGCGAGACGGTCTGCTGAAACCAGGCGATATAGAAGAATGGCGCCGTGCGATAAATAATTTTCTTTGCACCAGGGCTGTAACGCTGAATATTTCATCTTCAAGGGTTCCCACCCTGAAAAAAATGGCCGATGAAGATGAAGAAATTTATGAAGAGGTTTTGCGGATGCAGTGTCAGGGAAAGGAACGTTGAATGATGCGTGTCCTGCATTATGTAGATGAAAACAACCTTACTTGGTGCGAATCCTGGAGATCGCTGCTTTGCAAATTGAAAGAACTTGGTGTGGAAAGCACTGTTGTCTGCCGTCCCGGTGGTACGCTCTCTAAATATCTGCAAGACAGTGGCTTGGCTACAATTGAATACAAACCGCTTTTACCGGCTCTCCCCTGTACGGCTTTTGGTGTTGCCTCCGCTATCGATAAAGTCCGTCCCGACATAATTCACACAAGATTATCTTCCGCTGCTATGGTAGGCGGCTGGTGGGGCAAACTTAAAAATATCCCTGTGGTGTCAACGGTTGATAAGCACGCGAAGATGAAATATTACTGGAATGCAGATATGGTAGTGCCGTGTTCAAGGGCTGTCGCTAAACACATGCAGGCGCAGGGATGTCAATTAGCGAAAACGAGGGTCATATACAACCCGATAGACCTATCGTACTACAAGGCGTTTCCACAAGTGCGCGAATCTGTCAGAGAAAGATATTCAGTACCGCCAACTGCAAAGGTGGTTGTAGCCGGCGGCCGGTTTGACGAGGGCAAAGGTTTTGAAAGTCTTATTAAGGCTTATGCCCTGTTTCTGGATCATTATAAAAATCGTGAGGATATGCGGCTGTGGCTTTTAGGGGACGGACCGTATCGCAATAAGATCGAGGATTTGATCAAAGAGTGTTCCCTTGACAATAATGTGATGCTGCCGGGGTATGTGTCCAATATCAGAGAATGGTTTTGGGCCGCCGATCTGTTTGTTTCGCCGTCAGAGTTACCGGAGGGGTTTAGCGTTATATTGTTGGAAGCTATGGCTTGCGGACTCCCTGCGTTAGCCACGAACATTGGCGGATCGCCGGAGATCGTGATAGACGGTGTAAACGGCATGCTTTTTTCTCCTGGCAGAACGGAAGAATTGGCCGAGAAACTTGGAGCGGTGCTGGATGCTCCCGACAGATTACCGACGCTATCAAAAGAGGCAAAAAAAAGTGCCGCGATATTTGATTTAAATGCCATAGCCAAACAGACTTTGGAAGTATATGCGGAGTTGGCGTCCGACGGAGCGAGGTTGTAAATTGTATAAGATAAAACGCGAAATTATCCGGCTGTGGATGCAGATGGCTGTAAAATATCCTAATCTAATCCCAGCCATATTTTCGAAATATATAAAGATGATGTGGAACGATAATCAGCGCCGCTGCGCAGAGAAGGAATATCGGACGGTGAATTTTGACGTTAAGGCCGATGATTTAAAAAAAGATACTCAAATCCTTGACCTTTCATGTACGTCGGGTTTTGGCGAGACTGTCCACCCGGACGTACTCTTTATTCCAGGCGGTTTTGGTGAGTTTGGCTGGAAGTATGTTATGACTCTGACGCCTCTGCCAAGAGGAATAGAATATTTTGAAAATCCTGAATTTTTAGTTAGCCATGACGGCATCTCGTGGGAGATACCATGCGGCGGGAAATCCCCGCTTGTCGATGCCCCCTTCGATTGGGTTGGCTACAATTCAGACCCGACCCTGTTTTATGAAGACGGTATTGTCCACATGATCTACCGCCGGACTGAGTATAAGGGAAACGGCGCGGATGTGCGGCTGCTTGTCATGCACAGCTCTGACGGAGTCTGCTGGAGCGTACCTTTGGTGATTATGGAGGAACACCACCACCGTAAGGATTTGGCGGTACTGATGTCCCCCACTGTGGTCAAGTTGGCTGGAGAATATTTAATGTGGTATGTACAGGGAAGCGGTGGCAGCTTTTCTGTGGTACGCGCACAGAGCAAAGACCTGTACCAGTGGTATGGATTCATGTCTTCGATGTTAAGGGGGATGCCCGAGGGTACGGAGCCGTGGCATCTTGATGTCATTAAGAAGGGCAAGGAAGAATTATTAATGGCACTTTGTTATCAGCATGTTGGAAATTATAAGTCCAACAGAGGAATATTGTTTGCCTCAAGCAACGACGGGGGGATATTGTGGAATATTTCAGGTAAACACCTTGAGCCTGGGGAATCAAATTTTTGTAAAAAGAGTCTTTATAAAGCATCCGCCGTTTTTGCGGAAAACGGCGGATTGCTGTTGTATTATTCTGGCCAAGATAATTTGGACCACTGGCTTACTGTGAGGAGAGAAATAACTCTTTAGACCTGCCCTCTTTCAAACCTCCACGAGTCCCTGCACATATCCTCCACCGAGCGGTGGGCCTTCCAGTCAAGCTCCTGCTCGGCTTTTTTCGTCTCCGCGTAGCAGGTGGCGATGTCTCCCACGCGGCGCGGCGTTATTTTGTAGGGGATTTTGATGCCGTTGACGCGCTCGAAGGCGGTGACCAGCTCGAGCACCGAGGTGCCGCGGCCGGTTCCGAGGTTATAGACGGAGACGCCGCCGCCCATTTTTTTCAGCGCCGCGGTATGTCCCTCGGCAAGGTCCATCACGTGTATGTAGTCGCGGACGCCGGTGCCGTCCACGGTATCGTAGTCGTCGCCGAATACGCGCAGCTCCTTCAGCTCGCCCTTCGCGACCTTTGTGATGTAAGGCATCAGGTTGTTGGGAATGCCGTTCGGCGCCTCGCCGATGAGCCCGCTCTCATGCGCGCCAATGGGATTGAAGTAGCGCAGCAGGGCCACGGAGAATCCCGGGTTGGCGGCGGCGGTGTCTGAGAGGATCTTTTCGCTTATGACTTTCGTCTCCCCGTAGGGGTTCGTCGCGGGCATCAGCGGCATCGTCTCCACGAACGGCGCTTTGTTGTCGCCGTAGACTGTGGCCGATGAGGAAAAGACGAAATTTTTCACGCCGCGCATCACGCAGGCCTTTGCCAGCTCGATGGTGCTCACTAGATTGTTGTAGTAATAGGCGAGCGGCTTTTCGACCGATTCTCCGACCGCTTTGAAGCCCGCAAAGTGGATGACGCCGTCTATCTTATTTTCGTCAAATATCCGCGTGACCGCGGCGCGGTCGGTGACGTCCGCCTCACAGAAGACGAAGCCGCGTCCCGTTATCTCCTTTATGTGCTCCAATGTCCGCGGTTTACTGTTGGAGAAGTCGTCGGCGATGACGACGGAATATCCCGCCTCAAGCAGGGCGACAGAGGTGTGCGAGCCGATGAAGCCCGCCCCGCCGGTCACTAGTATGTTCTTCATCTATAAATTTTTTCCCAGTTCATAGGCCTCGAAGAGATATTTGCGCCCCTTTTCTGCCATGTCCGTCTTGGGGTACATATCTGGCGCGCAGATCATGCCCGCGATGTTCCAGTTCGCGAAGTTACAGGCGAGGCGGAAAGAGGCTTTCAGTCCGTCGAAGCAGCTTATCTCCGTGTCGCCCGCCGTTGCCAGCAGTACCGCCCGCTTGTCCTTAAGATTGGTTTTGGCGTCCGCCGCGAAAAATGGCAGCAGCCGGTCCCATACCGGCTTTATCTGCGCGCTCCAGGAATAGTAGTAGAGCGGCGACGCGAAGACGAGGACCTCCGCCGCCGTGATGTCTTCATATACCGGGGCCATGTCGTCCTGCTGTATACATGGAGAGCCGCTGCTCCAGCATTTGCGGCAGTCAAGGCAGCCGTTCAGCTTTTTACCGGCGAGGCGCACCTTGCGCACTTCGTAGCCTCTCTCCTCCGCTCCCTTCACGAGAGAATCGGCAAGCTGTTCGCTGTTGCCCTCTTTACGCGGGCTTCCAAGCAATATCGTCATTACTTTTTTACCGGTCATCGTGGTTTCCCCCAATTATATTAATCTTTAACGGCTCTATTATATTATTTTTATGGTGAATAGGCTAATGCGGGACATTCAGGTGATACAATCTGTATTTGAAGCCATTCTTTCCATAAAGAATGCGCCGCGCCGTCGGTCCGCTGTCGTTTACGCGGAATTTTTACGGGTAAACAGTGTCGCGGCTACGTGGTAGAATAAAGTCGCGTAAAAATAAACTTAGGAGGAATAGGAATGTTACTGTGCCGTGATTTTAAATTTGATGCAGCACATAATCTTATACATTATCATGGAAAGTGTGAGCGTCTTCACGGCCACACCTACCATCTGCGGGTGACGCTTGAGGGAGAGCCTGACGCCGAGGGGATGATCTTTGACTTTGTAGACCTCAAAAAGGCCGTTAACGAGCTTGTGCTCTCTAAGCTTGACCATGCCTATATAAACGATATCCTGCCGCAGCCTACCGCGGAATATATCGCGGTCTGGATTTTCCGCGCGCTTGACGGGCCGCTTTCGCGCGCCAACTGCCGGCTACATGAGATACGGCTGTGGGAGACGGAGAGCTCTTCCGTCATCTGCCGCCGCGAGGATGTAAAAGATGCGTGACGTACAGAACGAGACCGACAACAGGAATATGGTGATCGACCGGGTCGGTATCCGCGACATCTCGTGGCCGATCTCGGTGCCTGACCGCACGAACGGAACGCAGGAGATGGTCGCCCAGGTGAGCCTCTCGGTCTCGCTGCCGCAGGACTACCGCGGCACGCACATGAGCCGCTTTGTAGAGGTCCTCGGGGCGCAGGAGAAGCGCGTCACCTTTCATAATATGGAGGGGCTGCTGGTGACTCTCAAGGAACGGCTGAAGGCCCGCGACGCGCACGCCGTATTCGATTTCCCCTATTTCATCACGAAGGCCGCGCCGGTCAGCGGCGCTAAGGGGCGGCTGCGCTGCGATGTCCGCTTTGATGCGGCGCTCCGCGGCGATGATTTTGACCTTGTGACGACGGTCACCTCTCCGATCCAGACTCTCTGTCCCTGCTCAAAGGAGATCTCCCAATTTGGAGCTCACAACCAGCGCGCGCACGCGGTGATGGAGGTGCGCCTCGCCGGTTTCGTCTGGCTTGAGGAGTTTGTTCAGATGGCCGACGACTGCGCCTCGGCACCGATATACAGCCTGCTCAAGCGTGAGGATGAAAAGTATGTTACGGAGCGCGCCTACGAGAATCCACGTTTTGTCGAGGATTCAGTGCGGGAGCTCGCTCTCGCGATGCAGGCCGACGAGCGTGTGGTCTGGTACCGGGTCTCTGTGACGAGCCATGAGAGTATACATAACCACGATGCGTTCGCCGTGATAGAGAGGGATAAACGCACCGGCAATCTTCCCTCGCGGGAAAATTTACTATGTTCGCTGCGGCGAACGGAGGAAGGTTTATTATGACATCAATAAAAAGAGCGCTGCGCCGCGCCGTCCTGAACGATAACGGCGTCGAACGCGTAAAGTCGCGCCATCCGTGGCTCTTTCGCGGCAACCTGATCCAGGCTCCCGTCTGTGCCCCCGGCGACATTATCGCCTTCACCGACAAAAGGGGGATGGTGCTTGGCTGGGGCCTTTGGAGCGAGGGGGCGCTCTGTATCCGAGTACTCTCATTTGGCAGCCATGAGCCTGACCAGATGGAGCTGCTGCGCAGCCGCGTCGAGCGTGCGCTCGCGGTGCGCAAATGCTGGTGCGCCGGCGAAGAGTCCTTTCGCTGGGTACACGGCGAGGGCGACCGGCTTCCCGGCATCACCGCCGACCTCTATGGAGACGTCCTCTCCCTGCAGCTCTCGGTGATGGGGTGGTACCGCCACGCCGACGAGGTGGCGAAGATATTCCGCAAGGTGAAGAAACTCTCCGCCGTCATCCTGCGCAACGATACCAAACATCTTGAAAAAGAGGGGATACCGCGCGAGATAAAGCCGCTGCTCGGCGAAATGCCGGCGGAACCGATCAAGGTGAAGATCGGCGAAACTTATGAGCTCGTTGACATCGCCGGTGGACAGAAGACCGGCGCCTATCTTGACGTTCGCCGTGTCCCTGCGCTGCTTGACCCGCTTTACAAAGATGCGAAAGTGCTTGACTGTTTTTCATACCAGGGGCACTTTACTCTCCACGCCCTTGGCAAAGGCGCGGCGGAGGTCACGGCGATAGACCAGTTGCAGTCCGCGCTTGAGTGCGCGAAAGAAAATATCGCCCTGAACGGCCTGCCCTGCGATAAAGTAACGTTCCGCTGCGGTAACGCCTTTGATATAATGCGCGAGATCGACGCCGACCGCGCGCGTTACGACATTGTGATAATGGACCCGCCGCCCTTCTCGCCGGCGCGCGGGCAGCTGGATTCCGCGCGGCGCGGATACAAGGAGCTAGCGGTGCGCGGCTTCCGCAGGCTGGAGGTGGGCGGACACCTTGTGTTTATGTCGTGCAGCCACGCCTTCACGCGTGACATGCTGCTTGACACGCTGAACGACGCGGCGCGGGATGCCGGCGCGGTCTGCCGCATCGTGCATGAGATACATCAGCCCCAGGACCATCCGGCGCTGCTCGGCGTGCCGGAGACGGATTACCTGAAGGGGTTTGTAATGGGAGTTGAAGAGTAATGAAGAATGAGACAAAGGCCGTTATTTTTGATTTTGATATGACACTGGCGGACAGCAGCTACGCGATACACCACTGTTCGAATCTGCTGGCGCGGAAGTTTGGGCTCAAGGAGATATCGCGCGAGGTGGTCCTCGCGGGGATCGGACTGCCGATAGAGGACTGCTGGCGCCTTTACTGGGGAGATTTTAAGGATGAGTGGCTCAGCTACTACCGCAATGAGTTCCGCGGTGTGGAGCAGACAGGTATCCGCCTCTTCCCGAACACCGTCGCGGCGCTTGAAAAGCTTCGCGGCGCGGGGATAAAGACAGGTGTCGTATCCAACCGGCGCTTTGCCCGCCGCGTGCTGGACGCGACGGAACTCACGCCCTATATGGACGTCATCGTCGGACTTGAGGATGTGACGAACGCGAAGCCCGACCCCGAGGCCCTCTTCAAAGCAGTCGGCAAGCTTGGCGTCGCCGCGGGGGAGGCCGTCTACGTGGGAGACACGGACATCGATATGCGGACCGCCGCCGCCGCCGCGGTGCGCGGCGTGGGCATGACAACGGGCAACTTCGACGAAGAGGGACTCTCCGCCGCGGGGGCGTGGCGCGTGTGCTCCGACCTCATAGAGGTACCGGGACTCTTCGGCCTTAAATAGGGAGCGCGGAATGGTCAGACGCTACACGCCGGAGGGAAAAAAGAGAAGCTTTCGCGTTGCCTACTGGCTTGGCGTCGCCGCGATCATTGTGCTCTGGATATGGGCTTTCAAGTCTTACTTTGACCGCTATGAGTACCTCCACCCGGAGATAACCTGGGCGGTCCCGGGGATAGACAACCAGATAATAAAGGTCAAGGGGCTGCTTCTCTGGAAAGAAAACGTCCTGCTCTCCCCGGCGGCGGGAACGCTCACCTACCCGCTTGGCAGGGGACCGGTGCGCGTGGCCCGCGGCGCGGTCGTCGCGCGTGTCGGCGGCCGTGAGGTGAAGGCATACCAGCAGGGCTACTTTGTCGCCGGAAAAGACGGCCAGGAATCGACGTGGCGCTACTCTTCGATATGGCCCTCCGAACAGAAAGAATTTTCTAAGCCGTACAAGCTGCAGTTCCTCTCCGACAACACCGCCGCGATGAGAGGACAGATCGTCGGTAAGATCATCGAACAGCCGCAGGAGCTGCGCTTCATCGGCTATATGCCCATGCGGGGCGACGTCGAAGAGCAGATAAGGCGTAAAAAGCTGCGTGTGCGCATCGACAGTGAGGACACCGTCTCTACGGCAAAGATCCGCGTCACGCAGAAGGCCGGTAATCTGATTAAATTCTATCTGACGATGCCGTGGTTTCCTCCCGAGCTGGCACTCTCCCGCAACTACACCCTGATAATAGACGCGGGGCAGACGGAGGGGGCTCTCGTGCCGCAGAGCGCTATACTTGAAAAGGGCGGACGCACGGGCATATATATGGTGCGCGGAGCGCGCGTCGTCTTCATTCCCGTGGAGGGGCGGAAACTTGCCAATGATAAATTTCTCGTGACAAAGGGTATAACTGTGGGAGACGCGGTCGTAGAAGACGCCGCCTCCGCCCGCGAAGGAAGGATTCAGCTATGGTAATGAACATTGCGGATAATATTGCGAAGATAAGGTCTGATATGGCGCTGGCCGCGAAAAAGAGCGGACGTGCGCTCTCTGAGATAAAACTCATGGGCGTCACGAAATACCACCCCGTTGAAATGATGACGGAGGCGGCACCGCACCTTGACCTCATCGGGGAAAACAAGGTGCAGGAGGCCGTAAACAAGCGCGCCGTCTGGCCTGTGGGAATGGAGAGCTGTCCATGGCACATGATCGGCCACCTGCAGCGTAACAAGATAAGACGCGCGCTTGAGAGCTTTGACCTCATCGAGAGCATAGACTCGCTGGAGACCGCCGTGGGGATAAACCGCGTCATCTCCGAGGGCAGGCCGCGCAGATTCCCCGTATATATAGAGGTGAACATGTCGCGCGAAGCGGCAAAGAGCGGCGTCGCTCCCGAAGAAACGGAGCGCCTGCTTGAAGAGATGATGACGGACTGCCAGCTCCTATCGGTGGAGGGGCTGATGACCGTCGCTTTAGACACGGAGGACGAACGAGTCCTGCGCGAAATATTCGGCGGCCTGCGGGAACTGCGCGAGGATCTGCGCCGTGCCACGGGGCTGCCGCTGCCGGAGCTCTCTATGGGTATGAGCGGTGATTTCATGACCGCTATTGAAGAGGGCAGCACGATAGTCCGTGTGGGAAGCGCGATCTTCGGCCCGCGAAATTACGGATAGAAACCGTCGGCTGCGCGCCGCGGGTATTTCTCATAATTGTTTTCATAAAGGAAAGGAGCAGAAAAAATGTCCGAACACTTGACCTCGCTTGATGTTGTGAACCAGTCATTCAAAAAGAGCCTTCGCGGCTACGATGCCGCCGAGGTCGACGAATTTCTCGATCACGTGGCGGAGACCCTGCAGAGCTACAACCAGAAGAACAAAGAACTTGAGCGTGAGCTCGCGGCGAAGCAGGAGAGCCTTGACGAATACGAACGCATGAAAGACGTGCTCCACGAGGCGCTGCTCATGGCGCAGAAGAGCGCCGACGAGCGCGTGAAGAGCGCGCGCGAGCAGGCGAACAAGATACTCTCCGACGCGCGTGAACAGGCCGAGGAGATGTGCCGCGAGGCCGCCGCCGAGGCCGACCGTCTGCGCGCGGGGGTCGAGCAGATACGCAACATCCGCGACATGTACGCGCAGGAATTCCGCGGCATTCTCGCGAAATTCGATACCCAGCTCAACCAGGCGCTGGGTTCCTCCCAACTGTCGGGAGCGGTGGACAGCGTCCTTGAGGGAATGGAAAAGCCTCAGCCTGAAGAGGAGCCTGAGGAGCTTCACTCCGAACCTGAGGTGAAGTCAGACCCTAAAGATTTTGAGGCGGCCTGCGGTATCCTTGGTGTCGACCCGCGGGATCTGATCGGCTCCAATAAGGGCGCCTAAGACAATACCCTCCGCAAAGAGGCCGTCCCTGCCGTCCCGGCGCATATCCCTGACAGGCTTTTGCCGGGGGCAGTGTTTTTTACTTTGTCTGCGGGAGCTCTGCGAGACTAAAAACATTATGGAACATATCAGAGTCCATGTCGACAATTATATGATGTGCCCGGCCTCTTTTTGTTCGCCCGGGCCTATTGAGATGTGAGCCGTTTGGATAAAAAAACAGCGGAAAAGAACCCCTCCCTGTCGCTCTCGGCTATTAAAGGCGTCGGTCCGCGCAGAAGCGCGCTGCTTGAGAAGTTCGGCCTGCGGACTGTGGAGGATATGCTCTGCCTCTTCCCGCGCCGCTACGAGGACCGCAGGAGCGTAAAAAAGATAGCGGAGCTTGTGCCCGGAGCTCCGGCGGTCGTCTATGCCTCAGTCTGCGGCGTAGAGGTACGCCCGCTTCCCGGCCGCGGACGGCGTCTGATAACCTGCCGCCTCTCGGACGGTAGCGGTTTTCTTGACGCCGTATGGTTCAATCGCAGGGGACTTGAGAAGACCCTCGCGAAAGATACGACGGTGGCGTTATACGGAACGCCCTCACTGAGGTCCTCCGTATTTGAGATAACGGAGCCGGAGTTCGAAGTTGTGAAAGAGGAGGGCAAAAAGAGCTCCTTCGCAGGCATCGTGCCGGTATATCCCTCCACAGAGGGGCTTCCGCAGAAGTGGTTCCGCGGCGTCGCCCGCTCTCTCGTGGAACAATATCACGATCAGGCGGAGGAAGTACTGCCCGCGTGTCTGATTGAAAAAAACGCCCTTATGCCCATATCGCGGGCGATATATGAGATGCACATGCCGGAATCGCCCGAGAGCTGGAAGGAGGCGCGCCGGCGTTTCGCCTATGGCGAGCTCTTCACCCTCCAGCTCATTCTCGCCGCCTCGCGAAAAGAGCGCGCGGAAAGTTCTGCCGTACTCCTAAAAAGAGGGGCGCTCTTTGAGGCGATGACCGCCTCGCTTCCATTTTCTCTGACCGCCTCGCAGAGACGCGTAATCGACGAAATATTCGCCGACGGCGCGTCGGGGCGTCCTATATCGCGTCTTATTCAGGGGGATGTCGGCTCCGGCAAGACCCTTGTCGCCATCGCCTTCGCCGCCGGCCTCTGTGACAGCGGCGCGCAGTGCGCGGTGCTGGCCCCCACGGAGGTGCTCGCGGAGCAGTTACACGCGCAGACGGTCAAATATCTTGCCCCGCTTGGCGTCGGATGCGCGCTGATAAAGTCGCAGCTGCCGGCGCGGAAGCGCCGCGCGGTGCTGAGCGGCGCGGCCGACGGCTCCCTTGGCGTCGTCACCGGCACTCAGGCGCTGCTCTCCGACGAAATCAAATTTAAAAACCTCGGCGCGGTGATCATCGATGAACAGCAGCGATTCGGCGTGCACCAGCGCGCGCGGCTGCTTAAAAACGGCGTAAAACCGCACCTGATCATGATGAGCGCCACCCCGATACCGCGGACGATGGCCCTTACGCTGTACGGCGACCTCGACATCTCGGTGATCGAGGATAAACCGGCGGGACGCGCGCCTGTTGAGACGCGGATAATAGGCAAAGACCAGCTGGCGAAGCTGCTGCGTTTCATCGCCGCAGAGATCATCTCGGGAGGCCGGGTCTACTGGATCTGCCCGCGCGTCGAGGAGGACGGCGGCTCAGAGCTGCCCGCGGCGGTAAAACGCTTTGAGTGGCTTGAGAAAAAACTCCCGCCTGTGAAGATGTCCCTGATACACGGGCAGATGGAAAGCGCTGATAAAGAGGCGGCGATCGCCGGCTTTCGTTCCGGCCTCTCGCAGCTGCTTGTCGGCACCACCGTCCTTGAAGTTGGGGTGGACGTGCCGGAGGCGACCGTGATCGTCATCGAATCTCCCGAACGCTACGGCCTCTCCCAACTGCACCAGCTGCGGGGCCGGGTCGGGCGCGGGGCGCGGCGCGGCCTCTGCGTGCTGCTCTCACTTTTGCCGGAAGACAGCGAACGGCTGCGGATATTCGCCTCCACCAACGACGGTTTTGAGATCGCGAAGGCCGACCTCGAGCTGCGGGGCGCGGGAGAAATCACCGGCACGGCGCAGCATGGCCTCGCCCGCTTCCGGGTCGCCGATCTGCAAAAAGACTATCTTCTCGCGGAGACCGCGCGGAACGACGCGCGGGAATTTCTCGAAAAAGAGGGGCTGGAGGCGCTGCCCTGCGCCATGCGCAAAAAGATCGACGCTATGCGTGCCGAGGAACTCTCCTGAAATAAAAATACTTGAAAAGAATTCACGGAAAGTAAAAAATAATTATAAAAGTCTGTCTCTCCGCGCGCTGCTGCCTGCTATGAAACAAAATGGCGGCTATCAGCCTCATAAGAGATTGTGGAAAATTACAAAAAAATTTTCGATTTTGTTTGTAAAAAAACTTCCAGCCGCGCACTATTATAGATAACGCCGCAGATAAGGGCAGATTACGCCCGCATACCCAGTCCAGAGTCACGGCGGCGGCTTTTCGTAAGCCGCAGCCGGTCAACCTGGACACGGCGGCGTTTACCTTTTTCGTGACGCCGCCGTGTGTGGCGGCCCCTCTGTCTTTTCCCTTTTATTCCGGTATTGTGTGTTACTCCTCAATGTACTGATTTTCCAGTCAATTGACATACGGTGGCTATCTGGATATCATAAAAACATTGAGAAAAAGCTTAACAGCCAGAGAAATATACTATATACGCTAACATTGGAATGGACTGGCGGCCTCGTAAATAAAAATTCCCGATACCGCGCCTCCGGGAGTAAGGGATTCGCGCCGGCCGGCAGAGCCGCCGGAGAAAGGAGAGATGGACGCCGCAGCTATGGGCGCGCCATATCGATAAGATGACCGACGAAAGAGAAGATGTAATCGGCCTTACAAGGGAGATATTGAATCGTTACTTTACCGAAAACGACCTGTATTTTCTCCTCTCATACCTTGACGACGACGTTGTCTGGATCGGCGGAGGCAGAAAGCAGAAGGCGGAGGGGCGCGAAGCGGTCAGCAGGTGGTTTCTTGATCACTGGGACGACTCCTTTCCAGTTATCCTTGAAAACCAGCGATATGAATACTGCAAGCTGTGTGAGGGCCACTATATATGCGAGGGGTTCAGCGAGTTCAACAGCCGCCAGGAGGACGGATTTGTTCTCAGCTCATATCAGCGCTGTACGATAGTCTACCGCCGAAAGGCCGACGGTTCGCTGAAGATTGCGCATATCCACCATTCCATCGCCTATGACGCGCTTGAAGAGGACGAACTCTTTCCCGAGACCTACGGAAAGGAGCAGTACCAGATTCTTCAGGATGCCTTTGAGAAACAGTCGCGGGAGATACAGGATGTCAGCCGCGCGCTGAACCGCCAGGCTATCCAGCTGCAGCAGCTGTACCAAAGCGTGCCCTGCGGCATCATCCAGCTGCGCCGCCGCGAGCCGTTCGACATCCTCTCCGCGAACCAGCAGGCGGGAAGGATATTTGAGGCTGCCGGCGGCGGTGAAGGCACCACCTCCTATCTTCGCTCGCTCCGTGAAAAAATCATTGCCCTGCCAGGGCTGGCGGACTCCCTCGTCGGCGACGGCCCGCGCCAGTTTGAAATATGCTTCCCAACAGCTGACGGCAAAAAAAGGTGGGTATCGGTCCGCCTGCAGTCTCTGCGTAACGAGTATGAGGAGGAAACCATCCAGGCGATCATAATCGACGTCACCTCGGAGAGGCAGATCCAAATAGAGAAGGAAAACAGACAGCTGCTTGAAAACAGACTGCTCAGCGGCGCGCTGATGGTCAGCAACAATGTCATTTCAACGATGAACCTGACGAAGGGAATGTGTACCCTCACAGTCGATGAAGGCTATATCCGCAGACTTCCGTTGGATATTACCTACGGAGAGCTCTTCGACCATATCATAGAGACGCTGCACCCCGACGACCGGGCGGAATTCCGCGAAAAATTCGCGCAGCGTGATCTCATGGAGACGGTCTCCAGCGGCTGTGACGAGGTAGGCATGGAGCTGCGTCAGCTCGGCGACGACGGTAAATATCACTGGGTCTCCTTTACCTTCATCCACGTCGATAATCCGGTAGGCGAGGATTTGATGGGGATCGGCGTCATCAAAGTGCTGGATGCGCAGAAGTCGGAGAAGCTGCGGCAGGAGAGCCTGCTGCGCGACGCCCTGGAATCCGCGAAGGCGGCCAGCGAGGCCAAGTCGGACTTCCTTTCACGAGTATCCCACGACATACGTACGCCGCTGAACGCGATAATCGGCATGAGCTCGCTTGGCCAGATGCGTATCGACGACAGGGCGGCGGTAAAAAACTGCTTTGAGAAGATAGATCAGTCGTCGAAATATCTGCTTTCGCTGATAAACGATATCCTCTGTATGTCGAAGATAGAGAGCGGTAAGATCCGCCTTGATATCGGGCCCTTTAAACTTGAGGAATTATTCGGCGGCCTTTGGCAGCTTATTGAAACGCAGGCGGCGGATAAAAACATCACCTACCGCTGTACGGGGCTGGAAAATGTGCGTGGCTCCTACGACGGCGATGTGACGAAGATACACCAGGTACTGCTTAATCTGCTGACGAATGCCGTTAAATTCACGCCGCACGGCGGGGAGGTTACGCTGTCGGTGAAGGAAAGCGGACGAGACGGCAAATATACGAAACTGTTATTCTCTGTGACCGATACCGGCTGCGGCATTTCGGAGGAATTTATGGACAGGCTCTTCCTGCCCTTTGAGCAGGAAAAATCCGGCGGGGCGAGGAACCTCGAGGGTACGGGACTCGGCCTTGCCATCGTCTACAGCCTGGTGAAGCTGATGGACGGCGCTGTCTCCGTCCGCAGTAAAAAGGGTGAGATGAGCCGCTTTGAGGTCATGCTGCCAGTGTTGGCAGCCGGCGGTGAGGCGCTTACTTGCGGAGCGGAAGAACAGCCCTCCGGAGCCGCTCCCGCCGCCGAGGATCTCCGCGGTATGAGGATTCTTATCGCCGAAGACAACGAAATAAATATGGAGATCGCTAAATCCTTCCTGAATTTCAAGGGAGCGCTTGTCGATACGGCGGAGAACGGAGCGGCGGCCGTCAATAAATATGCCGAAGCGCCGGAAGGTTACTACGGCTGTATCCTGATGGACATCCGTATGCCGGTGATGGACGGCCTCGAAGCCTCATGCCGCATCCGTGCGCTGGAGACGGACGGAAGGAAAAGGACGCCGATCATCGCCCTCTCCGCCAACGCCTTTGAGGAGGACCTCCGCTTGGCGCGGGAGGCCGGTATCGACGAGTATATTGTCAAGCCGATAGATTTCAGGAAAGTCACCGCCGCGCTCAGCAATTGCCGGTGTTTAGAACGGTAGCGCCTGTGTCCCGCGCGGGAGATTTCACGGAAGAGCTATAGGTCTTTGAACCGACCTCTTGTGAAAGAGACGTTTTTTATGTACAATACCAGACGTTGGCATAAAATTCATTATTGATTTTATCTGATACAATTTTACGTCTGACAAACAAAACATAACATGGACCATGACAAAAGAATAATGAGGTGAAAGGAAAATGGAATTTACCACAGCTGTACTTGTACTATGTATAATCACCGGACTCGCCGTAGGCGCCCTGGTAGGTTTTACATATCACAAAAAAAGCGAAGAAAAAAAATTCAGAGAAGCCCTTTCGGAATCCGAGCGCATTATACAGGAGGCCACTAAAAAGGCCGAAATTGCGAAGCGCGACATTCTCGCCGAGGGCAAAGAAGAGATACACCGGCTGAGACAGGAGCTTGACCGCGACACGAAAGAGCGCCGCGGGGAAATTCAGCGCTCTGAGCGCCGTCTGGAACAGAAGGAAGAAAATCTCGACAAAAAGATCGAGAATATCAGCCGCAAGGAAGAGGAACTTAAGAACCGCAACGAACATGTGCAGGAAAAGCTGAACAGGCTCTCCGCGCAGGAACTGGAACTTATCGCTAAGCTGGAACAGATCGCCCAGCTGACGCGTGAAGAGGCGCGCGAGCAGCTTCTCGCCGAGGTGGAGTCCGATGCGAACCATCTGATCGGGCTGCGTCTCAAAGAGCTTGAAGAGCGCGCGAAGCGCGAAGCGGACCGCAAAGCGCAGGAGGTCATCGCGACCGCCATCCAGCGCTGCAGCGTCGAATTCGCATCCGACGTGGTCGTCAGCGTCGTCAGCCTCCCCTCCGATGAGATGAAAGGCCGTATCATCGGACGCGAGGGCCGCAACATCAGGACTTTTGAAACACTCACCGGCGTCGACCTCATCGTCGACGACACCCCGGAGGCCGTCACTCTTAGCAGCTTTGATCCCGTGCGCCGCGAAGTGGCCCGCCTCTCGCTCGAGAGACTGGTCGTCGACGGCAGGATCCATCCGGCCCGCATAGAGGAAATAATAGAGCGGGCGGAGAAGGACGTTCAGGTTCAGATCCTAGAGACTGCCGAAGAGGCGCTTCTCGAAACGGGTATCAAAAACATGCATGGTGAACTGGCAAAAATAATCGGACAACTGCGTTACCGCACCAGCTACGGACAGAACGCCCTCGCCCACAGCCTTGAAGTGGCGCATCTTTCGGGCGTGATGGCGGCGGAGCTGGGACTCGATGAATTGAAGGCCCGCAGAGCAGGGCTTTTACATGATATAGGCAAGGCCGTTGACCACCAGATAGAGGGTACGCACGCGAAGATCGGAGCCGACCTGGCAAAACGCTACGGTGAAAGCCCAGACATCGTGAACGCGATAGCCTCGCACCACGAAGACGAAGAACCTCTGACGATCTACGCCGTACTCGTAGCGGCGGCTGACGCCGTCTCCGCCTCACGTCCCGGCGCGCGCCGCGAAAGTCTCGACGCCTACGTGAAACGCCTTGAAAAACTCGAAGAGGTCGCCAAGACCTTCTCGGGCGTCAGCAAGGCTTTCGCGATCCAGGCGGGACGCGAAGTGCGCGTGGCGGTGGCTCCCACCGTCACCGACGACGGCGAGATGCAGAAGCTTGCATACGACATCGCGCGTAAGATCGAGGAAGAGCTCAGATATCCCGGGCAGATAAAGGTCACCCTGATAAGGGAGACCCGCGCCGTGGAATACGCGAAATAGGCGCGGCCCGTGCGCATATTGTTCATCGGCGACATCATGGGCCGACCCGGGCGCGAAGCGGCGGCCCGGGAGATCCCCGGGCTTCGGGAAGAATTCGGCGGCTTTGATTTCATCATCGCCAACGGGGAAAACAGTGCCGGCGGCTTCGGACTCACCGAAAAGGTGATGAAAGAGCTTTTCGCCTCCGGCATCGACATCCTCACGAACGGCAACCATGTCTGGGACAAGAAGGATTTTATCCCTCTGCTGGACAGCGAAAAGGCAGTCCTGCGTCCCGCTAATCACCCGCAGGGCACACGCGGGCGAGGTTACGCTGTCTACGAGAAGAACGGCGACAGGCTTGCAGTCCTCTGTCTGCAGGGACGTACCTTCATGCCGCCCCTTGACTGTCCGTTCCAGACGGCCGAGAGGCTGGTAGCCGAATGCCCAGTACCGTCGATATTCGTCGATATCCACGCGGAGGCGACCTCCGAAAAGAGGGCGCTCGGAGTATACCTCGACGGTAAGGTCTCAGCCGTAGTCGGAACTCATACGCACGTTCAGACGGCGGACGAGGAGATACTTCCTGGGGGTACCGCCTTTCTCTCCGACGCCGGTATGACCGGCGGCCATGGAGGCGTAATAGGCATGACGGCGGAATCTGTGCTTCCCAAATTCCTCACCGGGACGCCATGTAAATTCGAGGTCTCCGAGGCGGACGTAAAGTTCCAGGGGGCCATCATCGAAATAGATGCGGAGACGGGGCGTTCCCTTGATATAGTTAGGATAAACAGAGCGGTAACTGAATAACAAAAATAAACCACGCGCGCAATATGAAATGCGCGTGGTTTATTTTTTTTTGCTTTCATTACGGATAAAACGGCTTTTTTAGTAAATAACAAAGTACGGAAATATAAAGGCTTTTTCAAAAAAGGGTAAATAAACGGTAGAAAGACATAAAATAAATTTATCTGACATTTGTTTTGAAAATCAATTTATGATATATAGATAAAGCCGAATAAAAAACGAACTTATAAATTAAATTCAAAAGTCGGCATACTTTTGAGAGGAGAGGGTTTTTGTGGAAGGAAACTCAGGAAACAGAGAGCAGTGGGGGAGCAGGTTCGGCTTTATCATGGCCGCCGCCGGCTCCGCCGTCGGGCTTGGGAACATCTGGCGTTTTCCATATATTACCGGTAAATACGGGGGCGGCGCCTTCGTTCTCGTATACCTTGCCATCGTTGTCATCATCGGGTCGTCGCTCATGCTGGCGGAGTTCGCCATGGGCCGCAGGGCGAAACTAGACTCCGTGGGGGCCTTCAAAAAACTTGGCGGCGGAGCCTGGCCGATAGTCGGCTGGATGGGCTTCTTCTGCGGCTTTGTCATTCTTTCATACTACGCGGTCATCGCCGGCTGGACCCTCGCCTATATGTTCAAGTCATTCGGAGGGCTGATGGAGGCCGCGGCCGCCGGTAAGGCCGGAGACGTCTTCGGCGCCTTCGTCTCCGATCCCCTGCAGGCGATAGCCTATCACGGCGTCGTTATGGCGATCGTCATCGCCGTCGTCTACCGCGGCATCAGCGGCGGCATCGAAAGAAGCTGCAAGATCCTCATGCCCGCGCTCTTCTTTATTCTGATACTGCTCATCATCCGTTCCGTCACCCTGCCGGGATCGACGGAGGGGCTGCGCTTCTACCTGCTGCCTGATTTCTCGAAACTCACGGGAGAGGGCGTGCTGGCGGCGGTAGGGCAGGGCTTCTATTCGCTCTCCCTGGCGATGGGCATCATCATCACCTACGGCAGTTACCTCGGCAAACACGAATATATGCCCAAGATGACCAGCACAATCGTGCTGCTCGACACCTGTGTCGCGATCATGGCCGGACTCGTCATCTTTCCGGCGGTATTCGCCTTCGGCGTCGACGCCGGAGCCGGTCCCGGACTTACCTTTGTCACGCTGCCGATCGTCTTCGCCAAGATGCCGATGGGAGCCTTCTTCTCATTCGCTTTCTTCGCGCTGCTTTTCATCGCCGCCATCACCTCCGCCTTCTCCCTGCTTGAGGTCGTCGTCACCTTCGCGATAGACGAGCTCGGCTGGTCCCGCGCTAAATCAGCGGTCGTCATGGGCATAGCCATCGCGCTGCTGGGCGTGCCTTCCGCCCTCTCAGTAGGCGGCCACTTCCCGAAGATCTGCGGCAAAGACTTCCTTGACGCGATGGACTTCATCACCAACAACGCCATCATGCCCGTAGGCGGAATGCTCACCTCCTTCTTTGTCGGCTGGATTTGGACGAAGGGGGCTAAGGACGAGGTCACGAACTTCGGAGAGCACGACTTCCCGTTCTACACGGCCTGGCTGTGGGTGTGCCGCGTCGTCACGCCGGTCTGTATCGGACTCATCTTCATCACCGGGCTCAAATGGTAGAAACGGCGGTTCCGTTGTTCTGAAAAATAAAAAAGCGTCTCTTTTGCCAAAAAGGAGGCGCTTTTTTTATGCTATAGTATAAAAAATCAGATAATATTGGTGCAAAATATCACAAAATACCTTCGAAAGCTGTTGACAAGAATTTTGCTCTTGATATACTAAGGTCAAGCTGAATGAAAGCGGCAAGAGAGACCCGTCCATTTTAATTATGGGCGCCGAAGGGGCAAGACCGTGAGGTTGAAACTCTCAGGCATAAGGATTGTCGCCGGACAGCACTCTGGACACGTCAAAAACAGGCGAGGACGAAAACAGAGGATATTAGCCAGAAAGGCGGTGTCCTATGGGTTTGTTCTCGTATTCTTATGTATGCATTTCAAACAACCCTAATCTCAAAGGTCATGTACAGTCGCTTGACTACCTTGACGGAGGCGCGCTGGATGTCCTATATGCCGGACGCGATCTCATCCACCTTGGCTGGGAGCTGCTTGCCAATCCCCTCTATGGGAATTTTAAGCCGAACCAGCAGCCCTACCGCTCCCTGATCCTTAAGAAGGACTGTTCGAGGGGCGGAGCCATCGACCTGCAGTCGCTCGATCTTATTGAAAACGCGATCAGAGTCTTTGAAAGCTCGCCGAAGCTTATGCGCCCCGGCGAACTCGCGGAGAAGATAGATAACGACTTCCGTTATCTTGATTTCATTTTGCTGGAAGAGACCTTCCACCAATATTCGGTCTTAACGCCTCCGGAGAGACGGTACCCGGAAGCGGTAAACAGATAGACATTTACAGCGCGCTATTTCCCTCAAAAATCACTCAAGGAGGATCATTATGAAACTCGAACTGCAGAAGGCAAAAGTTAAGAACATCGCATGGGGCGACAAGACCGCCCTTCTTGCCGACGGCACCCTTCAGATCAACAAAGAAGAGTTCCTCGCAGCGGCCTCGGACACAGAGCATTTTAAGACTCTGAACGCCGATCTCGCTCGTCCCGGCGAATCGGTCCGCATCTGCCCTGTCAAAGACGCCATCCAGCCCCGTTATAAAACGGAGGGCGTGGGCCAGGTATTCCCCGGCATGCTCAGCGGCGTTGAAACCGTTGGCAGCGGAAAGACCTTCGTCCTTGACGGAGCGGCCGTCGTCACCTGCGGACGCATCGTCGGATTCCAGGAAGGCATCGTCGACATGAGCGGCGAGGGCGCGAAATATACCCCTTTCTCAAAGACGATGAACGCCGTGCTCGTATTCGAGCCCGTCGAAGGCATCGAGCCCCACGAATATGAGAAGGCCTGCCGCCTCGCCGGATTCCGCGCCGCGCTCTACGTCGCGGAGGCCGCCTGGAAGGCCGGCGCAGCCGTAGATGAGACAAAACCCTACGAGCTTCCCTCATTTGCGGAGGCCATGAAAGCCTATCCCGGACTTCTGAAGGTCGCCTACATCTATATGCTCCAGACCCAGGGACTTCTTCATGACACCTACGTCTACGGCGTGGACGCGAAGAAGATCATCCCCACGCTGATCCACCCCAACGAGACCATGGACTGCGCGATCGTCTCCGGCAACTGCGTCTCCGCCTGCGACAAGAACAGCACCTATGTCCATCAGAACAACCCTGTCATCCGCAGCCTCTATGAGCGCCACGGAAAAGACATCAACTTCATCGGCGTTATCATCACGAACGAGAACGTCACGCTGATGGACAAGCAGAGAAGCTCCTCATACGCGGTGAAGCTCGCCTCGATGCTCGGCGTCGACGGCGTCGTAATCAGCGAAGAGGGCTTTGGCAATCCTGACGCCGACCTCATCATGAACTGCCGCAAGGCAGAGCAGGCCGGTATCAGAACGGCTCTCATCACCGACGAATACGCGGGCCGCGACGGCGCTAGCCAGTCGCTCGCCGACGCCACGAAAGAGGCCGACGCGGTGGTAACGGCGGGCAACGCGAACATGATCGTCGTACTGCCCCCGCAGGAGAAGCTGATCGGATTTACGGACTACACGGACGTTATAGCCGGAGGCTTCGACGGTTCGCTCAGAGCCGACGGGTCGATAGAGGTTGAGCTGCAGGCTATCACAGGCGCGACATGCGAGCTGGGCTTTAACCCCCTCAGCGCCAAAACCTGGTAGGAGGACGAAAGACAATGACTAAGAAGAGGATCGTACACTACATAAACCAGTTCTTTGCCGGTATCGGCGGAGAAGATAAGGCTGACACCAGGCCCGAGTCACGTCCCGGCGTAGTCGGACCCGGCATGGCGCTTGCCCATGAACTCGGCGACGCCGCCGAAGTCGTCGGCACGGTGATCTGCGGCGACGGCTACTACGCGGAGAACATGGAATCGGCGACCGAAGAGATACTCAAGCTCATCTCAGCCTTCCAGCCCGACGCGGTCGTCACCGGCCCCGCATTCAACGCCGGACGTTACGGCACCGCCGCCGGCGGCGTAGCCGACGCGGTACAGAAGAAGCTCGGCATCCCCGCCGTCTCCGGTATGTACGAGGAGAACCCCGGCGCGGATATGTTCAAGAAATCGGTATTCATTGTCCCGACAGCAGACAACGCGCGCGGCATCAAGACGGCCGTTCCCGCGATGGCGAAGCTCGTACTCAAAGTTATTGAGACGAACGGCAATCCCGGCTCGCCCGAAGAGGCCGGCTACATGACCCGCGGCGTGCGCGTCAACTTCTTCCAGGACAGACCCGGCGCGGATCGCGCGGTGGAGATGCTCGTCAAGAAGCTCAAGGGCGAAGAGTTTACCACCGAATACCCGATGCCCAGTTTTGACCGCGTAGCCCCCGGCGAGGCGATCAAAGACCTTAAAAACGCGACGATCGCGCTTGTCACCTCCGGCGGTATCGTCCCGAAGGGCAACCCCGACCACATCGAATCCTCCAGCGCGATGAAGTTCGGCACCTACGATATCGAAGGCGTGCAGGCGGCAGACGGAGAGCATTACGCGACGGCGCACGGCGGTTACGACCCGACCTACGCCAACGCCGACCCCAACAGGGTGCTTCCCGTCGACGTGCTCCGCGATATGGAGAAAGAGGGCGTCTTCAAGAAGCTCTACAGATACTTCTTCACGACCGTCGGCAACGGAACATCGATCGCCAACGCGAAGAAATTCGGCACCGCCATCGGGGAGCAGCTCAAGAAAGACGGAGTTGACGCCGTGATCCTCACCTCCACCTGAGGAACCTGCACTCGTTGCGGTGCAACGATGGTAAAAGCGATCGAAGCCTTTGGAATGCCCGTGGTACATATCTGCACGATCGTACCGATCTCGCAGACGGTTGGCGCGAACCGCATAGTTCCCGCGGTCGCCATCCCCTATCCCCTCGGAGACATCAGCAAGAGCGCCGAGGAAGAGAAGCAGATCCGCCGCGCGATCCTGGACAAGGCCATGAAAGCCCTCCAGACGCCGATATCGGAGCAGACAGTATTTTAATAGTTAAATAATAAAAAATAGAGGGACGGTTTCTTGCCGTCCCTCTATTTTTTATATCTATCCCTCGCCATCACCTGTATAACGTATCAATCTTTTGCTCTCCCAAAGCCCGCTTCTGAAATAGAGCAGGCCGGCTGCCGCGGGTAAAACAGGGGAGATGGCCTGTCCGATATATACCCCTAAAGGTCCAATACCGGCTGCAAAGGCTAACAGACAGCCGACCGGCAGACGGACGATCGCCGCGTCTAAAAGCGCGTTTATCATCGCGATATTCGCGGAGCCTACGCCGATGGCAAAAGAGTCGAAGGTGTACATCGCCGCGTATATCAGACTGTTTATTCCGCAGCACACTCTCAGGTAAAGGACTCCGTCCTTAATGACTTCCTGACTTCCAGGTTCAAAGAGCATGATAATTTGTCGGGCGAACATCTGCACGGTTATCACAACAATGAGGGTGATAAGTATATTTAAGCGCAGTCCGATTCTCGTCGTCTTTTTTACCCGCTCTATATCGTTAGCCCCCATGTTTTGTCCCGCCATGGCCGTTACAGCCTGCCCTATCGCCCAGCAGGGCATACCCGCGAAAGAATTGACTTTAAGCCCGATCCCAGCCGCTGCGGCGACCGATATGCCGAAATTATTGAGCATTCCAGTAACCAAAAGATAAGAGATATTAACAATTACCATCTGTACGGCGGCTGGCAGTCCGATTTTCAAAATAGCCGCCAGCTTATCCCGACGAATGGTAAAGTGCTTCAATTTGAAATCGAAGATAAAACGCCTCCTCTTCAAATAGATTATTGAAATCAAAAGGGAGATACCCTGCGAAAAAATGGTGGCATAGGCGGCCCCCTCGGTTCCCATGCCTAAGGGACCTACTAGAATCAGGTCCAGTACGATATTCACCGCGGCTGCGGCCGCTATGAAACAGAGAGGGCTTTTCGAATCCCCCAATCCTTTCATAACGGAGCATACGGCGTTATAGCCGAATACGAATACGGTGCCGCGGCAGATGATTTTCATATAACCACAGGCCTCCCGCATGGAGGCCGCGGGAACATTAAGCGCCTGAAAAATGGGCCTGTAGGCAAGCGACCCTAAAATTGTGACGAAAATCGAAGCGATGAGGGATATTGAAAATAAGGTCCCCGCGGTTTCACTCTCTCCCCGTTCGTCACCGGCTCCCTTATATTGAGCGGCGAGGACGGTGCCGCCCATTGTAACGCCGATACAGATGGAGTTTATGATAAAACTTATCATCGAAGCGTTACTGATCGCGGCAAGCCCAGTCTCGCCTACGATATTGCCGACAACGAGCATATCCACGATGCTGTAAAAGGACTGCAGCAGGTTGGCGGCTAACAGTGGAAAAGCAAATATAATTAATTTTTTAGAGACGCTTCCGGTCGTCAAATTTTGTTCGTCTTTCATTAAACAGCATCCTTTCCAAACGCGAACAAGCGGGGGACGAAGCATGCCCCCACTTGTAGATCCGATTTTATAAACAAAGGGCGGCAGACAAAACATTGTCTGCCGCCTATAGGTCAGAATAATAAGAATACACAAACTACAGCGCTATCTTGGAATAAGAGCGATTCTAGATATTTCTGTGTTCTTTAGGCTCCGTACAATGTTTTGAGATATTAAATTGTATGGAGCCGCAGTCAATGCAGAACTTCCCAAATAACATTGTACCCACCCTTTCACAGAATTTATCATATTCATTATGTCGGTTTGCTCCGGAGCTGTCAATAATCCCATTTTTTCAATATTTCAATATAAAATCGAAGGTGTTTTTCAGGCATTTTTTATCTCTCTTTGCACCTTCGCGGCTAATCAGCCAAATATCCCTTTTTTGTATCCGCGCCTGAG
The DNA here is from genome assembly GCF_020860125.1 of Cloacibacillus sp. Taxonomy (NCBI): domain Bacteria; kingdom Thermotogati; phylum Synergistota; class Synergistia; order Synergistales; family Synergistaceae; genus Cloacibacillus; species Cloacibacillus sp. The sequence continues at coordinate 29,469 of NZ_JAJBUX010000070.1, forward strand.
CATAAAATACAGCTCCCTCCCGTTGCTTTATACGAAAGATTTTTGCGGCTTGCTCCAGATTTTTGGGACTTAAACCTACTTTTGAAGGCCGTATAGGCCCCTCAAAATATTTCAGAAAGGTACCGTAGAAAAATCGCCGACCTAACTTTAATCTGCCAGCTGTGTAAATTTTTGCGTCGATTGCGATATTTTTAAGGTAAAAAACTGAAACACGGGTTCCTTCTTTTTCTGTAAACTTAGCGAAGTTCGTAGAAGGAAAGCTCTTTCGCACCTTTATAAATCAATAACGGAATGTCGCGATCGTCTTTGCTAATATGTGCCGCCTGTTGCCGAACATCGGTTTTGGGCGGAAGACCGCAGTATGGATGACTATTTTACAAAGTACGTAATGAACTGTCTAAGACTATATGGCAGGAGCTGTTCCGTATCTTGATGGAGATTTGGGCCCAATTCACATCGGAGAAATTGTTTTTCGGAACAAGAGCCACCCTCCTATACTTGAAGACCTCACTGACGTCATACCGAAAATCATTGCAGTCTAAATTGAAAAAGCGCTTGACGACGCGGGATTGTCTCTATACTCGCCGCTTATTGTTTTGTTGGTGTTAGAGCGTTTCTCTCGGCTTAAGGTTTGAGCTTTGGCATATTGAAAGTATTTCATGTAAAATGCTGGGAGTGTGAAGAGTTTGGAACATACGAAAAAGCTGAGAATAGGTAATTTTCATGTTAAGGACATCGTGTTTGGTGAAAAGACCTCATTCAAAAACGGCGTGCTCACGATCAATAAAGGTGAAGCTGTCGCCTCTCTGGACCCGGACAAAGAACTTAAGAACATAGATATATATATTGTCCATCCTGGTGACGAGACACGTATCCTGCCCTGCAAGGTCGGTTTGGAGCCGCGCTTCCGTCCCGACGGACGCGCCACCTTCCCTGGCGTGACCGGCGGTCTGACGATCGAAAGCTGCGGCGACGGCGACCTTTACGCGATGAAGGGCATCAACGTCATCGCCTGCGGCAAGTATTCTCAGGCTGCCGAGGGTATGCTTGATATGAGCGGCCCCGGCGCGGAGCACTCCATCTTTGCGAAGATGGTAAATCTTGTGGTATACGCGGAACTGGTCAACCCCACAAAGCTGGACCAGCCCTTCAGAAATGAGGCCCCGCTGAAGATGGCCGCCCATTATCTGGCGGATTATGTGGCCGCTTCGCTGAAGGGGCAGGAGCCGGAAGACTGGGAATGCTACGAGCTTGAGCCCGGCGCCGAAGAGGCGGAGAAGAAGGGGCTTCCGAGGGTCGCCCTCTTCTTTCAGATCAAGGCTCAGGTAGGCAAGGATAAGTTCTTTAACGAGAGAATTTTCGGTATCGACTGCGAAAACATGCTGCCCTTCCTTATGCACCCCAACGCGGTATTCGACGGACAGATCACCAGCCAAGGCGGTCTCTACGGCGAGGGCTACTGCACCTATACCTATCAGAACTGGCCGATAATCAAGCGCCTCTATCAGGAGCACGGCAAGACTATCAATTTTGTCGGAGTTGTTCCCTTCGCGGTCGACGTGCCCAACCACTTCAAGCAGACAGTAAAGGTTGCCGGCGGCGAGCTGGCCTCCCTGCTGAAGCTTGACGGCGCGATCGTCGCCTCCGTCGCCGGCGGCAGCAACTACGACGTCGACTTTTTCTTTATGTGCTCCGAGCTGGAACATCGCGGTATCAAGACGGTGGGGCTTACTCCGGAACACAGCGGCAAATCGATGCTCGATCCCATCGCCGACGCCATCGTCTCCACCGGCGACTCCGGCACGGTCTTTGAATTCCCGCCGATGAAGAATGTGATCGGCGATCTCGCCTCCGTGACACGCGACTTCTATCACGCCGCGTGGACCGCTCACGAGAAGTACGGCCCCAGTCTGCGCCCGGACGGTTCCCTGATCGTAAACGGCTGCATGATCGCGGACAGCACCAACTGCGCCGGCATCACGACCAAGACAGTGAAGGAATACTAGCTCAGACATATCGTATGGGGGGATAAATAAATGAAAAAAGTTATATTCTATGCCAACCAGTTCTTTGGCGGCGTCGGCGGAGAAAACGAGGCGGATTTTGAGCCTGTCATCAAAGAGGGTCCCGTAGGCCCGGCGCTTGCCTTTAAGGCGGCTCTGAAAGATGCCGAGGTCACGCACACCATCATCTGCGGTGACAACTTTATGGCCAGCCACAAGGACGAGGCGCTGAAGCGCATCGCCGTCTTCCTTGAAGGCAAAGAGTTCGATATCATGGCCGCCGGCCCCGCCTTCCGCGCCGGACGTTACGGCGTCTGCTGCGGCGAAATATGCAAATTCGCGCACGAGAAATATGGCGTGCAGGCGGTCACCAGCATGCACGAGGAAAATCCCGGCGTGGCGATGTTCAAAGAGGAACCCTTCTATATCATGAAGGGCGGCGCGAGCGCCGCCAAGATGCGTCAGGACGCCGCGGCGATGGCCGACATCGTCAACAAAATGATCTCCGGCGAAGAGATACTCTGGGCCGACGCCGAGGGTTACTTTCCGCACGGCATCAGAAAAGAGGTCTTTGCGGAGAAGACCGCCGGCGACCGCGCCGTCGATATGCTTCTCGCCAAACTCTCAGGTCAGCCCTACGAGACCGAACTGAAGATCGAGCCGCGCGATAACGTAGTCCCTTCCAAGGCGGTCGGCGATCTCAGCAAGGCCAAGGTCGCCTTCGTCAGCACCGGCGGACTCGTTCCCCTCGGCAACCCTGACCGCATTCCCGGCGGCACCTGCTCTATATGGGCGACCTACGACGTCACCGGGAAGGATGTTCTTGTAAAGGGAGACTTCTACAGCGTCCACTGCGGCATCAACACCGACTTCGTCAACGCCAATCCGGAGGTCCTCTTCCCTCTCTCTTCCTTCAGGGAATTTGAGAAAGCCGGCGTGATCGGCGAGCTCTGCAACACCCTCTACTCGACCACCGGCAACCTGGCCACCCTCAAGGACGCCCGCCGGATGGGCAAAGAGATCGCCGAAGCGCTCAAGAAAGAGGCGGTCGACGCCGTAGTCCTTGTCAGTACCTGAGGAAGCTGCACTCGTTGCGGCGCAACGATGGTAAAAGAGATAGACAGAGCCGGTTTCCCCATAGTGCATGTCACAAACCTTGTCTCCGTATCCAAGGTCACCGGCGCGAACCGCATAGTTCCCGGTTATGGGCTTGTATCTCCCTTCAGCGATCCCCTGCTTACGGCCGAGGAGCAGAAGGCGATGCAGAAAAATCTCGTCGAGCGCGCCCTTAAGGCGGTCTCCACGGACGTTACGGAACAGACTTTCTTCTAAACCATAAGAGTGGGCTTTGCCACGGCAAAGCCCACTTTCGCCAATGCTGTGAAGATGGGAAAATAGCGGTCCAAAATGCAGGGTGACGCTGCCGGATAGAGATATACCGAGAGGCGTCGGAGCGATTTTTTGAAAGGGGAGATGCCGGCGGAAGATGACATTTATGTAAAGGCGCAAGCAGGTTTGAATTTTGCGGGCAGCATAGGAAAATAAGGAGGAGGAAAAAATATGTTTCGTTCAAGAATTAATTTAACAGCCGCGTTTATCGTTTGCCTTAGTGTTCTTTTGTTCAGTTGCAGCACCGTCGCCGCCGCTCCGGCCTATCCAAAATTTGTCAAAATCGGCACGGGATTCCCCGGAGGCATATGGTATCCCGCTTCCGCCGTCCTGGCCTCGGAGCTGGAGGCCGCTTTGAAAAAAGCCGGTATCAACGCTCCCTGCTCCGTTCAATCCACCGGCGGCGCCTTTAATGTCTCCGCCGTGCACGAAGGCAAAGATATGGTGCTGACGCTGACCACCGCGCAGAACCAGTATCTGGCCTATAAGGGGATGGCTCCCTATGAAAAGCCGCTGACGAATCTGCGTCTGGTCGGGACCCAGGAGCTGATGCTCGCGCAGCTGATCGTTCCGGAAAAATCTGATATTAAAGATCTTAGTCAGCTGAAAAACAAGAAAGTCAACGGCGGCAAGCTTGCGTCTACCGACAGGATGATGATAGAAGCGCTCCTTAAAGCCTACGGCATGACGTTTAACGATATCAAAGCCGCGGGCGGAGAGGTCATGGCCCTTGGCTGGGACGACGCCTCCACGATGATGCAGGACGGGCATATGGACTTTATCGGTACCTACGGCGGGCTCATGCCGAGTATCGTCAACCTTATAGTGCAGCCCGGAGTCAGGTTCCTCAGTATAGATGACGCCCATGCCGACAAGGTGCTGGCCGACCCCTCGATGACCGGTTACGTGAAGGCCACCATGCAGCCTAAGACCTATGACAAGCAGAATTACCCTGTCAAGACAATCGCCATCCCCACCACCATCGTCTGCAACGCCGACCTCCCGGAAGATTTCGTCTATATTGTTACCAAGACTATCTATGAGTCCGGCTACCATAAAGATTCTTTTAAGGCCACTGAGGCGAGAGGCTGGCCGCAGATCTGTAATCCGCAGGACCTTCCCAAGGTCGCAAATATACCTCTCCACCCCGGCGCGTTAAAGTATCTCAACGAAAAGGGCATAAAGGTTAAATAAATATTAAGAGGACACCTTCCAAGCGGGAAACAGCTCTTATTGAGCTGAGCTGTTTCCTGCGTTTCGCATTTCTATTAGGGAGCTGGCTGCCGTTCAGCGGATATATTTTCGTGTCAAAAGAAATAAATCATCTGTAGATAAAAAATTTTTAAGAGGCCATAAATATGCCGGATATCTTTACCTTTCGCGTTTGCTCCTTGTGTGATTTGGCTGCCGTTTCCAAAGTATGAGGCTCGATGATATTACGAAAGTTAAGCTAAAAGGATATAAGGATATAAGGAAAAGGAGAAATAGAAATAATGGCTCACACAGAAGAATCTAATCCAACGACTGCCTGGGGATGCCTGCTTAAAGCCCGTAAGTTCGGGGCAAAAGAGATATTGGCATTTCTCATCGTCGGTTTGTCTTTTGCTTTTGTAACCTTCCATCTTTACACGGGGATGTTTGGCCACCCTGAGGCGCATTTCTACAGGTCCCTGCATCTGACCGGCGTCTTATTGTTATGCTTTATACTATTTCCCCTCAACAGGAAGTCATGGAGCGATAGTCCGAATATATGGACGGTGATCGATGTCGTATGCATCCTGTTGACGGTGGTTTTAGAAGTCTATTATCTTTGGGACATTGAAGCCTTTGAACTGCGTCAGGTCATCTCTCCCAACACTGCCGACGTCTGTATGGGGATCATCCTCTGGCTTCTGGTCCTGGAGGGTACGCGGCGTTCTTTGGGGCTGCCGATGGTGCTTATCGCTATCTTCTTCACCTTCCAGGCGCTGTACAGCGAACAGATGTTCTGGATCTTTTATGGGCCGAGCACGAGTTTGAAATCACTGGTTCTGGATATGTTCATGCAGGAGGGCGGTATCTTTGGCATGCCCCTCGGCACGATCGCCTCTTTTGTCGTCCTCTTCCTGATATTTGGCGCTTTCATGGAGGAGACCGGTACCGGACGCACCTTTACTGATCTTACCCTTGGCGCCTTCGGCGCGAAGGTCGGCGGACCCGCCAAAGCGGCGGTGGTTGGCAGCGCCTTCTTCGGCATGCTCTCAGGAAGCTCCTGTGCCAACGTTACGACCACCGGAACATTTACGATCCCCTTGATGAAAAGAGTCGGCTACGAGAGTACATATGCCGGCGGCGTTGAAGCCTGCGCCTCCACCGGCGGTATGTTTACACCGCCGATCATGGGGGCGACCGCCTTTGTCGTCGCCGCTTATTTGGGGCTTTCCTACGTAACGGTGGCGCTGGCCGCCGCCATCCCGGCGTTATGCTACTATTTCGCGCTTTTCGCCGCTGTGGACTTCCATGCCAGGAAGTCGAAAATCCCTCCTCTGAGAAAAGAGGAGATGCCGGTGGTGAAAGATGTCTTAAAAAACGGCGCACATCTGTTGATCCCGATCGCCCTCCTCGTCTATTTTCTGGTTTCGGGTTATACGGCCACCACGGCCTGTTTCTGGTCGATCCTTGGCCTGTTCCTGGTCAGCTTCCTGAAAAAATCCAGCCGTCCCGGCGCCGAAAATATAGTATCCGTTTGTGAGGCGGCGGCCAAGGCGACGGTCGTGACGGCGATGGCCTGCGCCGCGGCGGGGATCATCGTCAGCACCTCGACATTATCGGGCGTGGGGCTGAAACTGGGGACGCAGATCGTGAGTATCTCCGGCGGCCATCTGTGGCTGGCCCTGCTTCTGGCGGCAGTCCTGGCCGTAATACTGGGCATGGGGCTGACCACCACCGCGGTCTATATAATCATGGTCGTAACGGTCATTCCCCCTATCATGCAGATGGGCGTCCCCGCTCTGGCGGCTCATATGTACGCGCTCTTCTGGGGCGTGCTCTCGAATATCATACCGCCGGTGGCGATCGCCTCTTTCACCGCGGCCGGCATAGCCAAGGCCGGGCCGATGAAAACGGCGGCCAAGGGGTTCTGTATCGGCTTTCCCGGACTCCTGGTCTTTGCCACCTTCGTCTATAACCCCGGATTGATCATGATCGGCTCCGCGACAGATATTATTGTTAACAGTGTCGGATGCCTGATCGCGGTAATTTGTTTTGCGGCTGTCATGGAAGGATATGCCTTTACGAAGATCAACATCTTCCTTCGCGCCATATTGGCGGTATGTTCCATAATCTCCTTAAGCCCGCATTGGGGTCTGACCTTTGCGGGGCTGGCGGGGGGAGTTGTCATCCTAACGCTCAACTATCTCGCTTATAAAAAAGAGGGTCTTGATTTTGAACGGGGCGGAGAATTGGAGGCTTAAATAATAAACCATGAAAAGAAAATATATCAGGTGGCTGTTCCTCGTTGCTTTTGTGGTTTTCTCGGTGATCATGAAAGAATCACGTCTACTGAGTTCACGTCCCGGCATGTTCATCATCCTCTGGCTGCTGGCCTCTTATGCCGTCGTATTCGGCGTGCTCTATTTCCGCGATAAGAACGTGGTGATCGAGGCGGATTCAATCAGCGCGGAGGAGGCAAGGATCAAAGTCGGTCTCGAATAGGGGCTGGCGGAGCTATTCACAGCTCAATATCCCGTGTTGACAGGCGTTACCGAACCTTGAAAAAATAATAGCCGGAAAAAATCGAAATACGTCCGCGCCGCGCTTTGTCTGCTTTCCAAGCTCCGTTTATAATGGCGCGGCGCCCTGTTCATGAAATCCGCAGACGGCGGCAGAGAGGGGCCGTTTCGCCTGCCAGCCGGTTAAGAACTTCCGCTTCACGGCTCATGCCGGAGATAATTACGTGTACTGTCGTATATATTCAACGGGTTCTGATGTATGATGTTATCAGTTTAAAATATTGCAGCTATGAAGGGAGTGTCACGATGTTTATTATTTTTCGTACCCAGCAGTGGAATTGGCGCAATCTGCATTTTCACAAAGGGATGGAGATATTGCTGACCCTCTCCGACGGCGGCAAAATGTATATAAACAACGCGGTCTATCCCATCCGCCGGGGCTCTCTCTTTGTCATGAACAGCATGGATTTTCACCGCAGCGACGGCGCCAGCGACGAGCAGCCCTATCAGTTTTACGCGGTCAACTTTGACGCGGATGAGGTGAGTGGCGTTTCCACCGCCGAATTTGACCTAACCTCTTGTTTTCTGGATCACCGCAACTTCAACCACCGTTATCAGCTCGATGAAAATCAGCTGGAGAGGCTGCTGAAGCAGATCAAAAGGCTGGATTATTACCTCTCTCCGGAGTGTTCCGACTATGGGAAGGAGGTCTACGGCAAGATCTGTCTGGCGGAGATGCTCATACACATCAACGCGCTGTATGAGTCGACGAAAAACGAAGCCGCGCTTCCGCGCAGCAAAAAGCCACTTGACAGGATATTTCCCGTCGTCCAGTACATCCAGGAGCACTACGCGGAGGACCTTTCGCTGGAGAACCTCGCCAACACGTTCTTTATCAGCAAATCGCAGCTGTGACGCACCTTCAAAAACGTGACGGGCATCACGTTGAGAGCGTTCATCACCAACATGCGGGTGTTCAAGGCTAAGGATTTCCTGCGCGCCGGTTACAATGTGAAGATTGCGGGAGAAATGGTGGGGTTCCAGAGTACGAGCTACTTTATCAGCACGTTTACGAAGCTAGAAGGGGTATCTCCCAAACGGTACTCGAAACTCTCGTCATCATCGACCGCATTTGAATGGAGCATATCCGGTCCGTCATAACAGATATGTCCAACCGGACGCTCATCGTTTACGCGGCAGGCGGTACACGGGCGTTAAGCCCACGTACCGCCTGTAACTGTATGCGCTTCCCGCGGCGGGCGGCAGCATACTTATTTTACGAGGAGGATGAAAAATGCCTATATTGCTTGAAGAGCAGCTGAACTACCCTCTTCCCAAAATGCACAGGGTCCGGCAAAGTTTTTCCAGACCGAAGCTTGAGGACATTGAGGCGCATATAAAACTGGAGATCACTAAAAAAGAGATATCAGAGAAGATCAAGCCCGGCGCGAAGGTCGCCGTCGCCGTTGGCAGCCGGGGCATCAAAAATCTCGCGAAGATCGTGAAAGAGGTCATCGGGCAGATCAAAGAACTTGGCGGCGAACCGTTTATCATTTCCGCCATGGGCAGCCACGGCGGCGGAACGCCGGAGGGCCAGCGCGAAGTCCTCGCCTCTTACGGCATCACAGAGGAGAATATCGGTGTCAAGATAGTCACCTCCGTGGATGTGGTCCGCCTGGGCAGGACGTCGGGCGGAATAGACGTTTACTTCGATTCCGCGGCGCTCGGAGCCGATCTTATCGTGCCAATCAACAGGGTCAAGCTTCACACGGACTTTGTCGGGGATATCCAAAGCGGCGTCTGCAAGATGCTAGTCATCGGGCTCGGCAACCATGTCGGCTGTACCGCGGTGCACGAGGCGGATTTTGATAATTTCGCCGATATCCTGATCGAGGCCGCCGGGATGATAATGAAACACGCCAGCGTCGGATTCGGTGTGGCGATACTCGAAAACGCCTACGATGAAACGGCGATGATCGAGGCGATCCCCGCCGAAAAGATCATCGAACGGGAAAAAGAGCTGGTAAAGATCGCAAAGGACAATATGCCGACTTTGATGATCCCCGACATCGACGTCCTGATAGTCGAAGAGATCGGCAAAAACATCTCCGGCTCCGGCTTTGATCCCAATATCCTCGGCAAGAGTTTCCTGCTCAAGAAATTTGTCCTTCCGGTGCCGAAGATCAAACGCATGGTACTTTTCGACGTCACGAATGAATCTCACGGCAACGCCGTTGGAGTAGGCATCTTCGATGTGATAACGCGCAAAGTCCTGAATAAGCTGGACCTGCCTCTGATGTACGCCAACGCGCTTGCCGTCAAGTCGCCGGAGGGCTCCAAGATCCCGATCACCGCCGACTCAGAGGATGAGGCGCTGCGCTTCGCGATCCAGCTGGCGAGGGGAGCCGACAGGAATAGGCTCAAAATAGTGAAAATTAAAAATACACTTGAGCTTGAAACGATAGAGGTCTCAGAGGCCCTTCTTGATCATGTGGCGGCGCACGAGAGACTGACGCTGGTTTAGCCCTCAAGTACAGGCCATATCGCGGCCAGCGCGCAGGCGCGGCTCGAATAACGAATTTATAAAAAATTATATGAAGGTGGTTACGTCATGCAGGAGAGGAAAAAAATAGTCGTTTTGGATGGTTTTACCGTAAATTCAGACGATTTGAGCTGGGACGAATTGGGCGCTTTGGGAGATCTGACCGTATACGACCGCACGTCGCAGACGGACGAGCGGGAGGTTATAGCGCGTATCGGAGACGCCGAACTGGTCTACACGAAAAAGGTGCCGATCATGAAAAATATCATTGACGCCTGCCCGAGCGTAAAATTCATCAACATGCTGGCGACCGGTTATAACATCATCGACGTCGTCTACGCGAAGGAAAAGGGCATCCCCGTCGCCAATATCCCCACATACGGCAGCGCGGCGGTGAGCCAGTACGCGATTGCGCTGATGCTGGAGGCCTGCCTCCATATAGGCCACCACAGCGAGACCGTGCATGCCGGCAAATGGGAAAACAACATAGACTGGTGCTACTGGGATTATCCGCTGATCGAACTCGACGGAAAGACCCTGGGGATCTTGGGCCTCGGTAAGATCGGCACCCGCACCGCCGCCACCGCGGGCGCACTCGGTATGAAGGTGCTGGCCTATGACCCCTATCCCACGAACGCCGGCCGCGCCGTCGCCGATTACGTCGATTTTGAAACGCTGCTGACATCCTCCGACGTCATCGCGGTGCACATGCCGCTGAATCCGTTCAGCAAGGGGCTTATCAACAAGAGCAATATAGAAAAAATGAAGGATGGCGTGATAATCGTCAACAACAGCCGCGGGCAGATAGTGGTGGAGCAGGATCTGGCGGATGCGCTGAACTCCGGCAAAGTCGCGGTGGCGGCCGTCGACGTCGTCTCTTCCGAGCCGATCACGAAAGACAATCCGCTGCTCAAGGCCAAGAACTGCATCATTACACCGCACATCTCCTGGGCCTCGAAGGAATGTCGGCAGAGGATCATCGACTGTGCCGTCGCCAACGCGAAGGCATATATCACGGGCGAATGTATCAACATCGTCAATAAATAACTCCTTATTTGTAATGTGAGCCTCCTTTTGGGCGGCGCCGCCGCGTGATATATAATAGTCTGCGTCCGCCGCGGAAAAACTGCGGCGGGCTGATCAAGGAGGAATATATGATGTCGGAAAACGCTCTTAATCTAAATGAAATTCGTAAAAAATATGAGGAGCTGAAGGGGCTTGGCCTGAAATTGGATATGTCCAGGGGCAAACCTGATACGGCTCAGCTTGACCTCTCCATTCCGATGCTTCACACACTGGACGATAATAATTTTATCTGCGAGAACGGAATGGACGTCCGCAATTACGGTGAATTCAAGGGGATACCCGAGGTGCGCCGCCTCTTTGCCGAAATATTCGGCGTGCCGGCGGAGCAGGTCCTCGCCGGTGGAAGTTCGAGCATCAACATGATCTCCGACGCGCTCAAAAGATGCTTTATCAACGGTCCGATGGAGGGGTTCACGCCCTGGTCGAAGCTGGAGAAGATTAAATTTATCTGTCCTGTCCCCGGTTATGACTGGCATTTCCATATCTGCGATACCTACGGTATTGAAATGCTTCCGGTGGTGACCCGTGAAGACGGCCCAGACATGGACGAGGTCGAGCGGCTGGCTAAGGCCCCCGACGTGCGCGGGATGATCTGTGTGCCGATGTATTCAAACCCCACCGGCTTCACCTATTCCGACGAGACGGTCGAGCGCCTGGCGGCGATGGAGACGGCGGTCCCGGACTTCCGTCTGATATGGGACAACGCCTACTGTATGCACCACCTCTACGACGGCGACCGGGACGAGCTTGCCAACATCTACGAGGCCTGCCTCAGGCACGGAACGGAGGACCGGGTCCTCATGTTCACATCCACCTCCAAGATAACCTTTGCCGGCGGCGGAGTCTGCGCGATGGCGGCAAGCCCCGCGAATATCGCCTTTGCCGCCGACCTTATCCGCTACCAGCTTGTCTGCTACGACAAGGTGAACCAGCTTCGTCACACGCGCTTCCTGCCGGACAAAAAGGCTGTGGAGGCGCATATGAGAAAGCACGCGGATATCGTGCGTCCGAAGTTTGAACTTGTGCTTCAGACGCTGGAACGCGAGCTCGGGGGGCTGGAACTCGTCCGCTGGGGCAGGCCGAAGGGCGGATACTTCATCTGCTTCGAGGCGCCGGAGGGCTGCGCGAAAAAGATAGTCCGCCTTTGCGAAGAAGCCGGCGTAAAGCTGACGCCGGCGGGCGCGACATATCCCCACGGACTGGACCCGAAAGACAGCATAATCAGGATCGCGCCCACCTATCCGCCGACGGATGAGCTGCGTCAGGCGCTGGAGGTCTTCACAACTGCGGTAAAGTTGGCGGCTGCCGAGAGGGTTTAGCTTACTCGGAGAAAAAGCGTATAGCACGATATATATGGGGCCTCCGTGGTAAAGTTCCTGACATAGGACGATACCGGTCAGGAGGTCCCGATTACGTTCAAAGATGTGTAAAAAGCGGAGAAAATCTCTTACTTTCAGTGTGTGGTGATTTCCGCTGTGGAAAGAGCCGTTGTATAAGGTCTGTATAAGCTATTCCAGAGGGGGGCAGTATAAGATGATAGAGTGCGTTAAGATGAATGGCAACGGGAACGATTTTCTTGTCTTAGATAATATGGCACTGCGTTATGACGCGGAATTTCTCTCAAATCTCGCGGCAAAGGCCTGCCGACGGCGTCAGTCGGTCGGCGCCGACGGACTGGTTGTCGCGGAGCCCTCGGCCGCTGCGGACTTCAAAATGCGTATCTTCAACCCGGACGGAACGGAGGGGGAGATGTGCGGCAACGGCGCGCGCTGCGTCTCGCGCTTCGCGCTGGACTATGGGATAGCGAAGTCAGGAGAGCTGACCTTCGAAACGCTTGGCGGAATGGTACGCGCCGTGGTGGACGGCGGCCGCGTGACGATGGATCTCGCCCCTGTTTCGCTTCGCGGCATGGTCACGGACGGACGCCTCTGCGTGGGGGAGGATGAATTCGAATACTCTTTTATCACCGTCGGCGTCCCCCACTGCGTAATCTTTGAGCGCGAAAGGAGCCGCCGCTTTGAAGAGTACGCGCCGGTCGGACGCGCGATCCGCCGCAGATCGGACCTCTTTCCGCAGGGAACTCATGTAAACTTCGCAGTCATGAGCGGCGAAGCGGATATGATCGACATCATGACATACGAGCGCGGCGTGGAGGATATGACGCTCTCCTGCGGCACCGGTTCGGTGGCCTCGGCGATCGTCTCGTGGCTTTCCGGACACACGGGGCCGGATGTTCGCGTTAAGAACCCCGGCGGCGTGAACGTCGTGAGTCTTTCGCGGAGCGAAAATGGGGATATCCTGCCTAAGCTCGAGGGGCGCGCTGTCGCCGTCGCGGAGATATCGATCATGCCGGAGACGCTCCTCTGAGCTTATCCGGTCTTGTCAGCCGCGGCCCTCTTTGCGTCGATAGAGACATTTTTGTGATAAAAAACTGAAACATAGCTTTCCTCTCATTTTGTATAATAACTTTAGTTCGTAAATAAGGGGTCGTCAGCACGAAAAATCCGCAGCCAGACGGAAGAGCGGCCCCTGCTGAGGATGTTTGTGGCCGAACGGCAGCCCTTAGATGGACGGCCGGCGCGGAAAATTTCTTTGCCGGAAGAAAATTTCCGCCGCCGCGGGAAGGTTTAGCGAACGCGCTGCGGAAGCCGTTACAAAACTACCATTTTGGGCTGTCTGCTTTTTAAGGTAACCCCGATATTCCTCCTCCCTATTTGAAGGCGCGGCCTGTGAAAACGCAGGCCGCGCCTTTTTAAGAGGATTTAATAAAGGCGCTTGATACCGGCGGCCGCGTTTGTTCGAAAGGGGGTAATGAAAATAGACCGTTTGTCTCATTGTCAGCCATGCGAATATAGAGAAGACTATGATCTCCATGACGATATAAAGACATATGGAGATATGTTGTCCGTATTGGGGCTGCTGTCAGAAAACTCCCGACGTGATTTTACCTCCATGGTCTTACGGGATATCGACAGACGGTCGGACTACAAAGCTATACGGGACACCTTTATGGAGTGGTGCGAATCGCCGTTTTCAAGCAGCGGTTCCGTGCGCCGCCTGCGCCTTCATAGAAACAGCCTCCAGTACAGGCTTAAAAAAATCAGAGCTTTGACGGGAAAAGATCCCTGGAAATTTAAAGACGCCTTTGACCTCTGGGTGGCATTCTCGCTGAAGGATATGGAAAACCTTAAATCATAAAGCCTTCGCCCGCGTAAGGGGCAAAGTGGGAAGCGATAATGGAATGGCAGGCCCGCAAAAATCGGTTGATTTTGAGCGTCATTTCCTCGTATTTTATTCCAAATTACCTTTTCTAACCGTGAAAAGGGGCAGAGTATGTGAAATATTATTCATAAGCATAAAGACATATCAGGAAAAATAAAATATACTATCTCGTAAGATATGGTAATATGGAGTTTGTTGTAAAGTTATATACGGTCAACAGAGATAAATTACGCGATCAAACCAACAGGAGGAGTAATTAAAATGCCAAACGCAGCGATCAAAGCGGCAGCCTATTCATTAAACCACACACCCGAGCTCGGCCTCTGGTACGGCAACACCCCCTTTGTAGAGAGGGAGACGCACCCCGATTCAGAATTCCTCAAAGAACTTCCCAAATACCAGCAGAACTACCACGAAGCGGCCAGTTACGCTCCGAACCTCACATACATCGGTGCCATGGAGATAGAGGACTTTGAAACGCGTCCCCAGCCCTGGTACAAGAACCTTGAGCCGCAGGAGATCCGCTTCGGAAAATACGGCGAGATCATGCCCGAAGACGAGACGATCGCCTTCCTCGACATCTGCGACGTATTCGACCTTATCTGGCTTGATAAGGATTTCTCCGCCGCCGTCAAGGAAAAGATCGCCAAGCACCCCCTGATGCGCGAAGATATCGTAGCGCGCCTTGAGGCGGGCCACGACGCGGCTGAGATAGAGAACGAAGTCAAGACGGCTGGCGCGCTGCCCCTCTATGTCGACGGCAAGGTAGTCGGCTGTGCGAGAAGGGGACACGAAGTGGACCCGAACCTCACCGCCTATGAGCTGCTGGTGAACATCACCTGCAAGGCGAGCGCCGTGCTTTCACTGCTTCACCTCATTCAGAACAGCGGCATGAAGCCCGAAGATATCGACTTTGTCATCGAATGCTCGGAAGAGGCGGCCGGCGACATGAACCAGCGCGGCGGCGGCAACTTCGCGAAGGCCATCGCAGAAATAGCTGGCTGCGTGAACTCCTCCGGCTGCGACGTGCGCGGCTTCTGCGCGGGCCCCGTCAATGCGGTCCTCTCAGGCGCTTCGATGGTCGCCGCGGGAACCCGTAAAAACGTCGCGGTCATCGCGGGCGGCGCGATCCCCAAGCTCTACATGAACGCGCGCGACCACGTTAAGAAAGAGCTTCCAGCCCTTGAGAACTGCATCGGCTCCTTCGGCGTCCTCATCGTTCCCGACGATGGCACCCTGCCCGTGATCCGCCTCGACGCGATCGGAAAGCATACGGTCGGCGCTGGCGCTTCGCCGCAGACCGTCACCTCCGTCCTCACCTACGAGCCGCTCCAGAAGGTCGGACTGACATTTGCCGACGTAGATAAATTCTCACCGGAGCTCCACAACCCCGAGATCACCCTTCCCGCGGGCGCGGGAGACGTGCCGACGGCGAACTTCAAGATGATCGCGGCCCTCGCGGTGATGAAGAAGGCCATCGAAAAGGCCGACATGGTGAAGTTCACAAAAGAACATGGCATGACGGGCTTCGTCCATACGCAGGGACACATTCCCTCCGGCGTGCCGTTCATGGGCCACGCCGCCGACGCCATCAACGCCGGCAAGATGACCCGCGCGATGATCATCGGTAAGGGCAGCCTCTTCCTCGGACGTCTGACCAACCTGGCCGACGGCGCCTCGTTCCTCATCGAGAAGCCGCAGCCCAAGCAGGCGGAAGCCACCGTGAGCAAAGAAGAGATCCGCGAACTCATTCTTGAGAGCCTCGGAGAACTTGCCGCTAGCCTCAAAAAGTAAGGGGAAAAACAATGACAGATAACGCATCCGTAAAGGCCTTGATAGGCGACATACTGGGCGAAATAATAGAAGAGGCCAAAGAGGGCGGCGGCAAAAAGACTAAAGTCGGCCTTATGGCGTACGGCAGCGAGCTCGGCCAGGAAGAGCTCTGCCGCGGCGCGCGCCTCGCGATGCAGAACGATCCCAGTGTGAAAGTATTCTGCATCGGTCCGAAACTCGCGGGCTACGAAGACCTCAACTGGGTCGAGACGGCGGCGGACGAGCACGAAATATCCGCGGCGATGGAAAAGGCACTGAGCGACGGGATCATAGAAGGTGCGGTAGCCCTCCACTACCCGTTCCCCGTCGGTGTAACCACAATAGGAAAGGTATTTACGCCTGGCAAAGGGAAACCGTGCTTCGTAGCCTCCTCTACGGGCACGTCCTCCCCGGTCAGGACGGAGGCTATGCTCCGCAACGCCATCTACGGTATCGCGGTGGCGAAGTCCGCCGGTATACTGGAGCCGACGGTCGGCGTCCTCAACCTTGACGGCGCTCAGACTGTTCTGCGCGCCCTTCAGAAGCTTAAGGACAACGGCTACGGCATCAACTTCGCGGAGAGCATCAGAAAAGACGGCGGCGCGATCCTTCGAGGCAACGACCTGCTCGCCGGCGCGGCCGACGTCTGCGTGACGGACACCCTCACAGGGAACGTCCTCATGAAGCTCTTCGGAGCCTGGACCACCGGCGGCAACTACGAAGCGATGGGCTGGGGTTACGGCCCCTCCGCCGGAGAGGGCTGGAACAAGGTCATCTCGATCATCTCCCGCGCCTCGGGCGCTCCCGTTATCGCCTCCGCGCTCTTGCTCAACGCGAGCGCCGCGAAAAACGGACTTCCCGCGATCGTGGCGAAGGAGCTGGCGGCGGCTAAGGCAGTTGGACTTGACGATCTCATCGAGGCCATGCAGCCGAAACAGGCGGCGGCCGAAGAAGATGTCAAAGCCCCCGCGGCCGAACCGACAGACGAAGAGATCCACGGCGTCGACGTCCTTGAGATAGAGAATGCCGTCAAGGCTCTCTGGAAGGCCAGCATCTACGCCGAGTCCTCAATGGGCTGCACCGGCCCCGTCATCAAGTTCGCGAAGAAGAACGAAGAAAGAGTCAAAGAGGTTCTGGTCGCCGCCAACTACCTCTAATAGCGGCAGACTGCGAAAAAACTTCCCATAAATAAAAAAGACGCCCCGGCATTTTTGTCCGGGGCGCCTTTTGTCTGCCGCGGCGTTTTGTGAAACGCTAGGCAAGCCCCCAGGCGGCCATCTCTAATAACCGCAGCAGCCATGAGGCAATTATTAGCCATAGGGCAAGCAAAAATGAGACCAAAATAAATCCCGCGGGGCTGTCTTTGCACAAGGACCAGTAATCCTTCTCTTTGGCCCTCGAAACATGGACTACGATGAATACAAGGCAGAGATGTAACAAATTAAGGAGCCAAAATATCCGTGGTTTATTTTTATACAGATCTATCATAACCTCGGCTCTTTCAAACCGCGTGCCAAAAAACAGCAAGACCCAGGGGCGTCTGTGAAAACGATGCATGGCCGACATGGTGACCCAAAACTTGGATTCGTAGGGATTATTTACATAGATATTCACACAGCAGACGGCGTAAGCTGCCGGCTTATGCTCCCAGGGACGCTCGTATTTTAATATTATATGGGTATGTCCCGTTACGTCTCCATAATGTTTTGTTGACGTGTGGTATCTGCGCCTTTCAATGCCGGGCGTGTCAAAGGGGCCTCCAGCGGCTGCCTTCGCCTTAAAGGTCGAGGAGACGAATGTTATTCCCTGCGGAAGGCGCTGGTATTCGCGCCATACGTGGCCCGTAGCCGGATTTGCCTCAAGGCTTATCACAAAGTCGCTGTCGTAAAATGCCGTAACTTCAATATATCTGACATCAGTCTCCTTCGTGACGGGAAAGGGCAGATCGAATTTGTGACGCATCTGTGCATGTGCCGCCGCAAACGGATAGATGAGAACAGCAAGCAAAAGGAGAAAGAACAACCTCTTTTTAATATATCCGCCTCGAAAGATATAATAGGGCATATATCCCCGCCTCCCGGGATAATCTATATAACTATCAATTTATTCGACACGAAAATTTATATAAATATCTACCGCGGCATCCTCTTTCTGTCAAGGGTTATAGGAAAAACGGCGGAGACGCCAATCAGCCTGTGTCTCCGCCAACCGCTTTATATACTTACGTCCCGCAGGATTTCCAGCTGCTCTAGTCCCACGTTGCCGCCGGAGATGAGCAGGCAGACCTTCTCATCCTCCCTTACGGAGATACGTCCCTCGAGCAGCGCGGCTGCGCCAATGCAGGAGGCTGGTTCGGCGAGCAGCTTTCCCTCAGTCAGCAGCAGCTTCATCCCCTTTTTGATGTACTCCTCCGAGACGCGGGCGACCCCCTCCACGTTGGCCTGCACGACGGGAAAGTTCCTGGCCCCAGGCGTCTGCGAGGCGAGGGCGTCCGCCAGCGAGCGCCGCTGCGGAACGGTGACACGTTCTCCGGCGGCGAGGCTCTCGCTGTAGCGCGGCAGTATATCAGGCTCCGCGCCGACGACGCGTATCTTTCCCTCCGAGACGGCCTTCAGCGCGGTGGAGAGACCGCCGATCAGTCCGCCGCCGCTGACAGGGGATATCACGCAGTCTAGACCAGGCTCCTGTTCCATGATCTCCAGACCGGCGGTGCCCTGACCGGCCATTATCTCGTAGTCGTCGTACGGCGGCGCCATCGTTCCGCCGCGCTCGCGGCAGATATCCTCGGCGATCCTGAAACGCTCGGAGGTCTCGCAGAGCACGACCTCCGCCCCGAGTTTCCCGATCGCCTCGATCTTATTCCGCGGCGCGGTCCGCGGCATGACGACGGTGCACTTCGCCCCCAGCAGCCCCGCGGCGTAGGCGAGCGCCTTCCCGTGATTGCCGGAGGAGGCCGCGACGACGCCGCGGCCAAGCTGCTCGGCGGAGAGCGACAGCAGCTTATTGACGGCCCCGCGCAGCTTGAACGAGCCCGTCTTCTGCATAGACTCAAGTTTTGCGTAGACCTGGCATCCGAGGTATTGATCCAGATTACGAAGCCTTATCAGCGGCGTCTCCGTGATATACGGAGCGATGCGCTCTCTCGCCTCTTTTATCTGACTGAAGGTGAACAGCATATGAAGCCCTCCCTATTTGATTTTTCTCTATCATACAGTCGCGGCAAATAATTGTAAAACGGCACGCTCTATCCCGGTACAAACGCATAAATAATGGCCGGAGGCGATAAACAGCGGTTTAGCATCCAGCACGTCTAAACGCCGATTTAGCTTTTTCCTTTGTAGCCTCCCTCTTTGAGGGAGGTGGATCGCCGCCGCCTTTGCGGCGAGACGGAAGGAGTGTTGCTCTGTTTGGCGCGGTTCCTGCGCCAAACAGAGCTCGCGGCAAAAGCCGCGGAAGAACCGAAGGTCAACTCTCCCTCAGTCTCGGCGAAAAAACATCGCCGAGCCAGCTCCCTCAGAGAGGGCGCCTTTAAGAGCAAGGGCAAAAGCAAAACCGCTATTTATCTCTTTTTCCTCTGGGGAATAAACCGCTGTTTATATCCTTTTTGACTCTTGCTGATGTGTTTACCACACTGTCTCTCATCGCCTGGCTTCATTGCGAATGAAGCATTTCACGGGAGGAAATCCGGGCGGCATGATGTAAAATTTACCGAGAACCTTACGGTCCGCATCATATATTCTTTAATATTGGAGGACGCGCGGCATGCTGTCGGAGGAATTCAAAGACTTTTTATATGGTATCGGCGCGAAGCTCGTCGGCTTTGCGGATATGGGCGGCGTGGCTGGGTGCGGCTATCCGCGCGCCGTCTCGGTGGCGCTCCCTGTACCGCCGCACATCCTGCGGGAGATTGCTGACGGCCCGACAAAGAGCTACTATTACATGTACCATGAACTTAACAACGGGCTGAACCGGATAGTGACCTCCGGCGCGGAATACCTGCGCGGACGCGGCTATTCCGCGCAGCCGCAGACGACCGACGCCGTGAGCTATGACGCGGACTGCCGCAGCGCCCTGCCGCACAAAACGGTGGCGGTGCGGGCCGGTCTTGGCTGGATCGGCAAAAGCTGCCTGCTCGTCACCCCCGAATACGGCTCCGCGGTGCGCATCTCTTCGCTGCTCACAGACGCGCCGCTTGCCTGCGCCTCATCCGTGAGGGAGCCGCTCTGCGGCGGCTGCGGCCTCTGCCGCCGCTCCTGCCCTGGGCAGGCTTTGAGCGGTCTTTTGTGGAACCGCGCCGTTGACTGCGACCTGATTGTGGATACCGAAAAATGCACACATAAGCAGCGGGAGCTGATGATGTTCCGCACGGGCATAGAGGCGGACATCTGCGGCAAATGCTTCGTCGTCTGTCCCTACACGGCGAAATATCTCAGCGCCGCGGAAAAATAGGCGGCGATAAAAAACGCCCTCCGGAGCGGCGGGCGCGGTATTTCCGTTATATCTACAGCTGGCTTGGCAGCTTCACATACACGCAGCAGACGGCATAGGCCGCCGGCTTGCCCTCCCACGGGCGCGCGTACTTCAGGATGATGTGGTTGTGTCCTGTGGCGTTCGCGTGATAGCGCAGCCGCTCCCTTCCCTCGGCGCCGGGCATGGCAACGGCGGGAGGATCATAGGTGCGCGAGACGAAGGAGATCGCCGATGGCAGACCGTCGTAGTCGATCCACGTATAGCCTGTGGAGGGGTTAGCCGCGAGCGAAATCTCAAAGTCGTCGTTGAGGAAGGTCTCCGCCTCCAGATAACGAACGTCGGTCGCCTCCGTCACGGGAAATGGCAGGACCATCGCATGACGTCTCTCCGCCTGCGCGCGGCCCGCCGAAAAGAGCAGCGTCAACGCGCACAGAGCGATGATAAATCTATACATCCTACTTTAGCCTCACATTCAGACTGAATATTACATATATCAGCGGAGTCTCGTCGCCGGGCCGCGCGTAGCGGAAGATGATCCTGTTGCGTCCCGTGGAGGAGGCGTGATAACTCCTGGTCTCGACCGCCGTCGGCGTCATGTCTGGCGATACCGCCTGCCTCTGGGTACTCGACACCGAGACGAGAGAGACCCCCGGCGGCAGGGAATTATAGAGGCTCCACGAATATCCCGGCAGAACGGGGGCTTCGAGAGTGAGCGTGAAATTGCCGTCAAGCTCCGCCTCCACCGCGGTCTCCCTGACGTCGGTGCTGGCGGTCTTTGGAAGCGGTTTTTCCGTTATATAACGCCGCGCCGCCTCCGCGCCGCTGGCCGGGAAGACAAGCATCGCGGCAGTCGCAAGTAAAAATAATATCCTCCCGGCAGCTTTCATTTTACCGGCTATTCCTTCCAGCAGCCAATGTGGAGGATGGAAGAATCCACGCCTCTGTGCGGCTCCTTTTCCTCGGCGGCGTGGCCGATCACGGCAATGCCGCAGACCTCCACGCCCTTCGGCACCTTGAGCGCCTCGCGTACCTGCGGCTCCTTCGCGGGGCGCGCGTATACGCCGTACCAGAGTGAGCCGAGCCCCATCTCCGTCGCCGCGATCAGGATATTCTCCATTGCCGCGGAACAGTCCTCAAGCCAGGCGCCCTCCTGGTCGTAGCCGCGGCGGTCGGCACAGACGGCGATAGCCCACTGCCCCTCGATAAAGGGCTCCTTTTGCGCCACCTTTTCCGCGAAGCGCGCCATCGCCTCTTTATCAAGCAGGATGAAGCGCACGGGACGCCTGTTCATCGCGCTCGGCGCGGCGGCTCCCGCTTCGACGATCCTCATCGCGCTGTCGGCGGAGACCTTTTCTCCCGTAAACTTTCTAATGCTTCGGCGTTTCATGATTGCAGAAACCATATCGATCACTGTCCTTTTCTTTATCGGTTTTTCATCTCCATTATATACAAAACAGGGGAAAAATGCCAGACGGCGGCAAAAAAGTGAGGTACGTAATAATACGGCTATGTTAAAATATAGGGACAGCGAATATACACCAGCAGCGCAAAATGACGAAGGAGGACTATGCAATGGCACAGTACATGCACCTTGGCGTTCCGGTGAAGACGCCGCAGCCCAATGAAGTATACTCCCCGGAGATGAAACTTTTCCTTACCGACCCGAAGGACCACCCCTATCAGTACGAATGCCTGCGCTTCGAGCCGGATTCGCCGATGCCGGAGGATCTTAAAAACTACCCCCACGTAGCCTACAAGGTCGACGACCTCAACGGCGAACTTGCGAAATGCGAGAAGATCGTCCTGCCCGTGACGCCGGTCGACGAAAAGACGAAGATCGCCTTCGCCTGGCGCGACGGAGTTCTCTTTGAACTGATGGAGTGCGCGGACTAAGCCGCGAACGCCGCCGCAGGGAACGAAACTTAGGCTAAATAGGAGGAAACATAAAATGGCAATGAAAAAATTTATCAACAACTCAGAGACGCTCACCAAAGAACTGCTTAAGGGTATGGCGCTCGCCTTCCCCGACAAGATTGAAGTCCGCGAGAATAACCTCGTCATCAACAAGAACATGGAAAAGGCCGACCGCGTCCACATCGTCACCCTCGGCGGCGCGGGGCATGAGCCCGCGCTCTCAGGCTTTGTCGGCGACGGCATGTTTGACATCTCCATCGTCGGCGACGTATTTGCCGCTCCCGGACCGGCCGCCTGCTTCGAGGCCCTCTCCCTCGCCTCGGCCCCGAAGGGCGCTCTCTTCGTCGTGCTCAACCACGCGGGAGACATGATGGCCGCCGAAATGACGATGGAACAGGTGGAGGACGCTGGGATCAAGGTGGCGCGCGTCACGACGCAGGAGGACATCTCCAACGCGCCGCGCTCCGACTCCGACAACCGCCGCGGCCTCGTCGGCTGCATCCCCCTCGCGAAGATCGCGGGCGGAGCCGCCGGTATGGGCAGGGATCTTGAAGAGGTGCGCGCCGTCGCGCAGAAGTTCGCCGACAACATGGCGACGATCGCCGTCGCCTGCCGCGGCGCGACGCATCCCGCCAACGGCGCCGAGATATCGCGCTTCGGCGAGGACGATATGGAGATCGGTATGGGACAGCACGGCGAGGGCGGCGGCGGACGCATGACGATGAAGAGCGCGCGGGAGACCGCGGCGATCATGACCCAGGCGCTGCTTGACGACCTTTCAATTAAAGAGGGCGAGGAGGTCATGCTCATCGTCAACGGCTCCGGCGCGACGACGCTCATGGAGCAGCTCATCGTCTTCAAGGACTGTGTCGAATACCTCAAAGGCAAGGGCGTCAAAGTCGTCGCCTCGCACGTTGGGGAGCTGCTCACCGTCCAGGAGGCGGCGGGCTTCCAGCTCTTCATGGCGCGTATGGACGGCGAGCTGCTCAAATACTGGAAGGCTCCCTGCGACACGCCCTACTACACGGTGAAATAGGGCGGCTTGCGCGGCGATGGAAAAACTCACATACGGACGCTTTGTAAAGATGCTCGGCTGCGCGGCCTCGGCGATTACGGACGCCAAAGACGAGCTGACGGAGCTTGATTCACAGATAGGCGACGGCGACCACGGAACGACGATGGTCAAGGTGATGGAGACGGTGAAGGCGACCGCCGAGGGCTGCCAGGGGAACGACTTCAAGGGGATGCTCTCGGCCGTCGGCATGGCCGTCCTCAACATGGGCGGCGGGGCGACCGTGCCCCTCTTCGGCTCGCTCTTCTCCGGCATGGCACGCGCCGTCCCCGAGGGAGCTGCGGAACTTACGAAGGAGCAGCTTGCGGAGGCCTTTAAGAGCGGCGAAGCGAGGCTTCTGAAATTCTCCAAGGCCCCCCTCGGAGGCAAAACCATGGTCGACGCGCTGACCCCAGCGGTCGCGGCCTTCGCGGACTACGGCGGCGGCGACATCGCGGCGGCGCTTGAGGCGGCCCGTCTCGCGGCGCACGAGGGCTGCATGAAGACGAAGGACTATGTGGCGCATTTTGGCCGCGCCAAGAACCTCGGCGAACGCGCACTGGGCATCCCCGACCCCGGCTCGGTCTCGGTTTCGATCATATTCAAGGCCTTCGCGAAATCGGCGGCCGAGGAATAAGGAGTGTCTTAAAATGGTAGACAAGATAGGGAATATCCTGGCGAAAGACTACGGCCTCGACAGGCCGGTGGAGCAGAAGAGCTTCTACGTCAAGGGGGCGGAACACTGCGATTGGGGCATGAAAGACCGCCTCGCGCGCATCTTTGACCCCAAGAGCGGACGTACCGTCATGCTAGCCTTCGACCACGGTTACATCATGGGGCCGACCGCGGGGCTCGAGCGCCTCGACCTCGCCATCCCGCCGCTCGCGCCCTACGCCGATGTGCTGATGGCGACGCGCGGGGCGATCAAGAGCTGTGTGCCGCCCACCTTCAACAAGGCGATCGCGCTGCGCTGCACCACCGATACCAGCGTGCTGCACGAAGACCTGAGCTACGGTCACGTGGGAGTGGACGTGGAGGACGCTATTCGCCTCAACGCCTCCTGCATCGTCGTCCAGACTTTCGTCGGCTCCAAAAACGAGGTCGGCAGCTTCAAAAATCTCAGCGATATGATAAACGCGGGTAACCGCTACGGCATCCCCGTGATGGGCGTTACCGCCGTCGGCAAAGAGATGGAGCGCACCAAGCGTTATTTCCAGCTCGCGACGCGCATACTCGCCGAACTCGGCGCGCAGGTGATCAAGACCTACTACTGCGAGGGGTTCGAGGAGGTCACCGCCGCCTGCCCAGTGCCGATCGTCATCGCGGGCGGCAAAAAGACGCCGGAAAAAGAGGCGCTGGAGATGGCCTATAACGCCATTCGGGACGGCGCGGCGGGTGTGGACATGGGACGCAACATCTTCCAGTCGGAGAACCCCGCTGCGATGCTGCGGGCCGTGCGCGCCGTAGTGCACGAGAACGCGAGCGCCGAAGAGGCGTATGATCTGTTCTTGTCCCTGAAATAACGGAAATCGGCGTTTATAAGCACGATTTGCGTCATAACTTCGGGCTCTGGCATCCTCACCGTATGAAGATACGGTTCCGGTACCAGAGCCCAAAGTTATTTAGCAACTCGCACTTCTAAACGCCGATTTCCTTCAGGTGGTAAAAGAGATAAATAGCGATTTTTTTTTGCGCCCTCTTTGAGGGAGCTCCCCGCGAAGCGGGGTGAGGGAGTTTTGGCCTTATATTCTCCCGCGGCTTTTGCCACGGGCTCTGTATGGCGCGGTTTCCGTACTAAACAGAGCAACACTCCTTCCGTCTCGCCGCAAAGACGGCGGCGATCCACCTTCCTCAGAGAGGAAGGCTTTAAGAAAAAAACCGCTATTTATCATTTATCATATCGAAGCTAAATCGTTATTTACAGTTTTTCCAACCCGAAGGAAATTGGTGTTTAGAAGTGCGAGTTGCTAAATAAAATGGGGGCTCCGATACCGGAACCGTATC
>NZ_JAJBUX010000071.1 GCF_020860125.1 Cloacibacillus sp.
CCACCTCACAGAGGCGGGCAAAACACAGGCCTTAGGCTTCACCGTCAGCGGCGACATATTCGGCGAAATAGACGACGTGAGCCAGATACGCGTCATAAAAATATTCCCCGACGGGACGGGCAGACCCTTCCGCGTCGTCACGAAGGCGGAGGATACAGAGGACAAGACGGTGGCGCTCTACGACGCCGACGATAACATCGTGACGGGTGCGATAGAGCCGGAGACGATGTACACCCTGGCCGTATTCATAAAAGACGGCGGCGAATACGACCTTGACGGCGAAGAGGATGGCACCGTGATAGACCCGATAGCGATAATCCGTCAGGCCAAGCCCCCCGTGCCCAAGCCGGCCCCGCACGGCGGCGGCAGCGGAGGCTGTACGGCGGGAGCGGGCACACTTGCGCTGCTGACGCTGATACCGCTCTGGATGAGAAGAGGGAAAAGGTAATACGGAAATAAAAGACAGGATAACGTAAGAAAAAGGACGGATAAAAGCCAAAGAAAGGGCGCGGGCGAAAGGCTCGCGCCCTTTCTTTGGCACGTCCTACGCGCCACAATATACGCTGTTCATCTGCGGTTGACTTTTCTGAACTATCGCCTATAATATATAGGTTACGCGGCATGAGGCCGCGTAACGGCATGAATTCTTTACACCGCGTACGATGTAACTTGGGAGTATTTCTTCTTACCGCCTGGCCGGATTGCGCGTCACAAGAATTTTGTGCATTGATGCAACGGGGCAGATACCGATATTGATTCGGTCTATTGTTTAAACTGCGTAAAGATATTTACCTAACAGACGTATGCCTTTTGGAGAAACCGACTGTATCATCTATACAGCCGAGCGTTTCCATGACGGCGGACGCCGATATAGCTGAACGCGATTTTCAACGCCCCCAATATATTTAGGAGGTAGTCTATAATGACACAGGAAATTCAGGAAAGATTTTCAGATTTTAATTTAAACCCCGCATTGCTCAAAGCGATAGAGCGCAAGGGTTTTGAGCATCCGATGCCCGTCCAGACGGCGGTGCTTGAGGATGAAAGCGTAATGGACAATGACGTCATCGTCCAGGCAAAGACCGGCTCGGGCAAAACGCTCGCCTTTGCGCTGCCGCTTCTGAACCAGATCGACGCGAGAGAGAAGATGCCGCAGATAATCGTCCTCTCACCGACGCGCGAGCTGGCCCAGCAGACGGCCCGCGAATTCGCCTGGCTCGGCGCCGACCTCGGCGTGCGCGTGGCGACGCTCGTCGGCGGCCTTGACATGGAGCGCCAGATACGCGCGCTGCGCGACGGCGCCTCCGTGGTAGTGGGCACGCCGGGACGTATTCTCGACCACCTGCGCCGCGGCACCCTCAAGACTGAGGATATCAAGAGCGTCGTCCTCGATGAGGGCGACCACATGCTTGACATGGGATTCCACGACGAGATGGAGGCTATTCTCGAGGCGATGGTCCATGTGGAGCGCACCTGGCTCTTCTCCGCCACGATGCCGCCCGAGGTGCTCTCGCTCACTAAGCAGTATCTTAACGCGCCGAAGAAGATCTCGCTCGTATCAGACATCACCTCGCACAGCGAGATCACGCAGAAGGCCTATATAATCCCCTCGCGCAGACGCTTTGAGGGGCTCACGAACGTGCTTATCTGGGAGAACCCCAGCAAGTCGCTGATCTTCTGCGGCACCCGCGCGGAGACGCAGGACATCGCGGACAAGCTCTGCGATATCGGCTTCCGCGCCACCGCGATACACGGAGACATGAGCCAGCGCGAGCGCAACAACGCCCTTTCGGCGCTGCGCGGCGGATGCGTATCGATACTCGTAGCGACAGACGTCGCGGCTCGCGGTCTCGATATCGACGCGGTCAGCCATGTTTTCCAGTACGGACTGCCGCAGAATCTCGAAGCCTTCGTGCACCGCAGCGGCCGTACGGGGCGCGCGGGTCACGAGGGCAGCAACCTCATCCTCCTCA
This sequence comes from Cloacibacillus sp., assembly GCF_020860125.1. Classification (NCBI taxonomy): domain Bacteria; kingdom Thermotogati; phylum Synergistota; class Synergistia; order Synergistales; family Synergistaceae; genus Cloacibacillus; species Cloacibacillus sp. The sequence continues at coordinate 1,974 of NZ_JAJBUX010000071.1, forward strand.
CGGCGCGCGAGGCGCGTCAGTTCAAGGGGATGATAATGCACTCGGGATCGAAGCTCAAACTTGAATGGATCCCCGCTCCCGACGCCTCGGAGATCGAAGGGCAGGCGCGTATCCGTTTTGAGAACAATATCCTTGAGCACGCCCTCGAATCGAATGAATTCGAGTCATGGGCGATGGAGCTGCTGAAGCGCGAAGAGGCCCCCACGCTCGTCTCGGGACTGCTCGCGAAGGCCTACGGCGACCAGCCCTCCGGCTATTCGATACGCGACGACGTCCAGTTTGAGATGGATCGCGAGAAGGGCCGCCGGGACTCCGGCGCGCCGCGCGGTGAAAAAGCTCCCGGACGCAAGGAGCGTTTCCAGCGCCCGGATATGACGGGTGGCGTCGCCGTACAGTTCGCCCAGGGACGCGACGACGGCTGGGAGGTTGGACCGCTACTTGGCGCGCTCTGCCGCAACATCGGCATCGGCCGCGAGGATGTGGGAAACATCAAGCTTCGTGATACAAGCGCAACGGTAGAACTGTCGCCGCGCGGCGCGGCGCTGCTTGACGCGCGCAAAGAGCGCCTTGAAAAGGACGGACTGACCGTCAGCTCCGTTAAGCCCTCGACCGGCGGAGAGCGCCGCGGTTCCTACCGTTCCGACTCCAAGCCGCCCCGCCGCGACGGCGGTTTCCGCAGGGACCGTGAGAGGGACGGCGACCGCGCCGGAAGAAGACGCTTCTCCAAATAGAACCGGCGGCATAGCAGCCAGCCGTACTTCAAGATACTTTGAACGCCCCGCGCCCCGCCCTTTTTGGCGAGGCGCTTTTTGTCTTACTTCTTTCTAAGCTCGTCAAGCCTCATCTGCTCATCACCCCATCGGTAGAGCTCTTTGAGCGTGGGAAACAGGGAACGCCCGCGCGGCGTCAGCGAATATTCCACCCGCGGCGGCACCGTTTCATACTGCCGCCGTTCGACAATGCCGTGCTCTTCAAGCTCGTGCAGCGACTTCGTCAGCATCATATTTGTAATACCGCGCACGCTCCGCTTGAGCTCATTATAGCGCGTCGCCTCGCGCGGGAATAGATGCCAGAGGATCGGCAGCTTCCATTTCTGCCCGATTATCCCCAGCGCGTATGTTACGGGACAAGTCAAGGTATATACGCCGTCGTCCGCCAGCTCCGAACGGCGGCAAAAAAATTCTTTTTCATCCATTGCCAGCGCCTCATTTCAATAGTATCTAATTTATACTCACACAGAAAAAACTGCATACTTGAAGATTTCTTTCCAACTGTTATCATCATACTACAAAATCTGATTTATGAGGTGATGCGAAAATGGATTTCATAAAGCTGGCAAAAGAGCGTTATTCCGTGAGGAAATTCGCCGCGAAAAAGGTGGAAGAGGAAAAGGTCGCGCAGATACTGGAGGCGGGCCGCTGCGCCCCTACGGCGGTAAATTACCAGCCACAGAGGATACTGGTCATTGAGAACAGCGACAGCCTCGCCAAACTTAGGGACTGCACCCCCTATCATTTCAACGCGCCGCTCGCGCTGCTCGTCTGCTATGACAAGACGGCGAGCTGGAAACGGTCCTACGACGGCCGCGACATGGGCGTGGTCGACGCCTCGATCGTCGCCGCGCAGATGATGCTGGAGGCGGCGGCGCTCGGCCTCGGCACGACCTGGGTCGGACATTTCGACCCGGCCGCGGTGAGAACGGCCTTTGCGCTGCCGGAATATATCGAGCCGGTGGCGCTCCTGCCGACCGGCTATCCGCATGAGAGCGCGAAGCCGAGCCATCTGCACGAAGACCGCCTCAGCCTTGACAATACAGTCTTTTACAACACCTTCGAGGGTATCGCCCCAGGTGCGAAGGGCACGGGCGCGCACGACTAGCACGTGAGAGGCGGTATGATATGAAGATATATATTCTGGACGGCGGCCCCCGTAAAGACTGCAACACCGCCGCGATGTGCGAAAGCTTCGCCAGGGGGGCGGCCGAAGCGGGAGCGGAGAGCGAGAGGGTCCGCCTCTTCGATTACAGTTACACCGGCTGCCGCAGCTGCTTCGCCTGCAAGGCGAGGGGCGGCCCCTCCTACGGGCGCTGCGGATGGCGCGACGGGATTTATGAACTGCTCGACTCCGTGGCGCACGCCGACGGGGTGGTATTCGCCTCGCCCGTCTACTTCGGCACGATAACGCCGCAGCTGCACGCCTTCATCGAGAGGCTGTTTTTCCCCTTCGTCGTCTACGACAAAAAATACAGCGTCATCGCGCCCAAGAGGCCGGAGACTGCCGTCATCTACACAATGAACGTCAAGGAGCCGGTGATGACAAAGGAGTATATCGGAGAGGCGAAGGGCGGGCCGCTGGATTTTTTTGAACGCTATGTGACAAGGGTTTATAAGAGGCCGGAACGTCTCTGCGCCTTCAACACCTACCAGTTCACAGACTACGGCAAGTTTGTCGCGGACGGCTGGGACGAACGGGAAAAGGCGGAGTGGCGGGAGCGCGAGCTGCCGCGCGAACTGCGGAAGGCCTTCGAGGCGGGGAAACGCATGGCGGAAAAGATAAAAAAAGGATAACGAACAAAGCCGCCGGCTTTCGCCGGCGGCCTGCTGCCATCAATTATATTATCTATCCCTCAATGGCGATGAGGTTGTTTTTAGCGGGAAGTTTGTTTTGTTCTTCCTTCGGAAGCGTGACGGTCAGGATACCGTCGGTGAATTTCGCCTTGATATCCTCCTGCTTCACCTCTTCGCCGACAAAAAACGTCCGCGAACAGCTGCCGGAGAAACATTCCCTTCTGATGAACTTGCCGTCCTCGGGTTTTTCTTCCCTCTCATAGCTGCGGTCGGCGCTGATCGTCAGATAGCCGCCGTTGAGCTCGGCCTTGATATCTTCCTTCCTGAACCCCGGCAGATCGATGTCGAGGATATAGCTGCCGTCCTTCTCTTTCACGTCGGTCTTCATGAGGTTTTTCTCACGTCTGCCGTATATTCCGCCGCCCAGGGCCGGCATCTGCATCCTGCCCACGAAGGGGAAGTCGTCCATCAGCTCGTCAAATAGATTTTCTCCGAAAAGTTTTGGCATTATCATTGTGCATTCCTCCTTAAATTATTACTTAATGCGATACCCCGGCGGAGATTCCGCCGCTTCGAAGAGCATCCGCTGTTCTTCTTTTCAAAAAGAATTATAACATCTTTGTTAGCAGAGTCAATAGGTGAGTGCTAATTTTTGACTAAATTTGATATTAACTATTATTAGTGATAATATTCTGAGATAATAAGGTTAGGTTACTACTGTCAACATTATCTTATAGAACATATTTTAATTATATTATATACTATTTATATATTATATTTTTATACTTCCACTATTTGGCAAATTGTAATTTTTTAATATTTGGAAGGGTTTGAAAACATTTACATCTCAGCAAAATGCACAAATAAAATGACTCCCGTATTTCCAAAAGGCATCGGCGGCGCGCCAGCAAAAATGTATAATTAAGCGGAAGGTAAAAAGGAGAGATGTTTTTGGATTCTTTTTTTGACCGGGTCTATAGGCTGGTAAAAAAGATACCTCGCGGCAAGGTCGCCTCTTACGGACAGATCGCCTGGATGCTCGACAGCCCGCGCGCCGCGCGGCAGGTCGGCTGGGCGATGCGCCGCTCTCCGAAGGGGCTGCCGTGGCAGCGCGTAGTCAGGGCGGATGGTTCCATCGCCGGCGGTGTGGACGGCGCCGCCTGCCGCGCGCTGCTTGAGGCGGAGGGCGTAGTATTCCTCCCCGACGGACGCGTCGATATGCGCGCCTGCTGCTGGAACGGCAAAGGCCGGTCAACCGAGCTCTGATCCAGAGGGGCGTTTTTCTATCTGCCGTATATGCCGTATATAATGATGCCCTCGTCCTTGCCTTTATCCGAGATGTACATATAATAAGTAAGTAAGTTTGCGCTTGATTCTCTCAAGGCCGAACCATTTGCGCTGTGAATACCGCACATTTACAGCCGCTGGAACGGGTATAAATATCAAACGACGGAGTGTGCGCCATGTCCCAATATTTGAAGAAAAATTTCATGTTTGACACGGAGAATCTTCCGAAATGGACTTCGTGGCTGCTTATAGGAATACTGATCGCCTATTATGTAATAACCCTGGTCAATACGAACCGGATCGTCGAGCAGGTGGAGATGATCGGCAACCATCCCTACCCTATCGCTATCGAGGTCGGCAAGGTCAACGCCGGACTGTCGCTGCTGCGCACTTTGCCCGAGCGTCTCTTTTATACTCGCACGCCTGGCGTGATCGAGGCCATACGGGGGCATTACCGCGACATTGACGCGTCGTTTATCAAAAGTTTCGATTTTATGGCCTCGCGCTATCTGACCGCCCCCGGCGAAGTGCTGCGCATGAAGCGGATATATCTCGAACTGCGGGACGACCAGAAGCGGCTGCTCGCCCTCTGCGGAGATCCCGCATTCACCTCAGAACAGGCAAGGGCTTTTTACGCCGAAAATATCGTGCCCAAAGTTGATGAGATGAGCCGCATAACCGGCGACATGAGCGCCAACTCAATGAGAAAATTCCATCTTTTCCACCGGCTCTCTCTCGACATCCGCCGCAATACGATAATACTTTCAACGATCCTCACGCTCGCCGTTTTCATCTCGCTCTTTATATACCGGCAACTTTTGGAGGCCAAGAGAAGGCAGGAGCGCGAAATGCGGGACGCGCTGAAGGAGGCGCTGCGCTCCGCGCAGAACGCTAACGCCGCCAAGTCACAGTTTCTCTTCAACATATCGCACGATATTCGCACACCGATGAACGCAATCATCGGAATGACCGCCATCGCAACCACACATATAGACGAGCCGGCCAAGGTGATGAACTGCCTCGGGAAGATAACCGCCTCATCTAAACATCTGCTGAGTCTGATCAATGATGTGCTTGATATGAGCAAGATCGAAAACGGAAAGATGGGCCTGAATGAAGACGAGTTCGTGCTGCCTGAGCTGATTCACGGCTTCATCACGATCGCCCAGCCGCAGGCAAAGAGCAAACGGCTGGAATTCGATGTCAGCGTCGCCGGCATTGAGCATGAGCGCGTCATCAGCGACAGCCTGCGAATCAACCAGATATTGCTGAATATCATCGGGAACGCCGTCAAGTTCACGCCCGAGGGCGGCACGGTGAGGCTGGATATCCGTGAACTGCCGCCGCGTTATAAGGGTTACGGGATATATCAATTCACCATCAGCGATACTGGGATCGGCATCCCCAGGGATTTTATCGGAAAGATTTTCGACCCCTTTGAGAGGGCTAAAACTTCCACCAACAGCAGGATAGAGGGCACCGGCCTGGGCATGGCTATCACAAAGAATATCGTCGAAATGATGGGCGGACAGATCGCCGTGGCCAGCGAGCCGGGGAAGGGGACGGTTTTCACCGTGACGCTGCCGCTGAAGCTGCCAGAAAGGGATGCCGAGCTTCTGGACCTCAGCCTCTTACATGAACTGCGCTCCCTCGTGGTGGACGACGACGGCGACGTCTGCGAGAATACGGCGAAGATGCTCGAAGAGATCGGGATGAAAAGCGAATGGGTACTGACAGGCGCGGAGGCCGTCAGCAGGGTCGCAGAGGCTCACAATAAAGCGCAGGACTACCATTCCGTGATCATCGACTGGAAGATGCCGGAGATGGACGGCCTTGAGACAACACGCAGCATCAGAAGCATCGTCGGGGAGGATATCCCTATAATTATCCTCACGGCATACGACTGGACCGACATCGAAGAAGAGGCTCGGAGAGCCGGTGTCAACGCCTTTCTTGCCAAGCCTATCTTCAAGTCCCGTCTCTACCATATCATGCACGGCCTGATACTCGGCGCGCATGAAACGGCGGAGACGGCACCGGAGACAGGTGACGCACTTCTTGATGGACGCGTGCTTATGGTCGAAGACAACGAGCTGAATATGGAGATTGCCGTAGAGTTCCTACAGAATCTCGGAGTCACGGTGGATAAGGCCGTGGACGGATGCGAGGCCGTCAGTATGGTAAAAAACACGCCAAAGGGTTATTACAAGCTTATATTTATGGACATCCAGATGCCACGGATGGACGGCAATGAGGCAGCTGCCGAGATACGCCGCTTTGAGAAAGCGGAGGGGCGTCCGCGCACACCGATAACCGCCATGTCCGCAAACGCCTTCGCGGAAGATATGAATAAGGCCTACGCCTCCGGTATGGACGGATACCTTACTAAACCGATCAACATTGACGATATCCGCAAGATGCTGAAAAAATATTATGTCCGTCCGGTAAAGATATTCAGCATCTTGACAGAAGATACGGATGCCAACTGAGGCAGCGGAGTTTTTATGAAAAGACACGACAGGATTTATTGCTCCATAGATTTGGATGCCATCGCGGAAAATTTGAAGAATATCGGCGGCAATCTCACGGAGGGCGTAAAGATGATCGCCATCGTGAAGGCCGACGCCTACGGGCACGGGGCCGTGCCGATATCACAGGCCATCGAGCGTGAGAGCCGCCTCTGGGGATTCGCCGTCTCCACCACAGAGGAGGCGGTGGAGCTGCGGGAGGGCGGGATAACGAAACCGGTGCTGATACTGGGGTATACTTTTCCCGAAGACTACGAAACGCTGGTGGAGAGGGATATCCGTCCTACGGTGTTCGGCCTCGCGGCGGCGCGGGAGCTGTCGCGCACGGCGGCGAGGGCGGGGCGTATCCTGCCGGCGCATCTGGCGGTCGACACGGGAATGTCGCGGATCGGCCTCCGCGGGCCGCACGAAAGCCTTGCGGAGATCATCGCGATCAGCGAGCTGCCAAACCTGCGGCTTGAGGGTATCTTCACGCACTTCGCGCGCGCCGACGAAAGCGAGCCCTCTTTCACCGCCCGCCAGCTGGATATTTTTCATACTTTCCTGCGCCTCGTGGACGGCGCGGGCATCAAGATACCGATGCGCCACTGCAACAACAGCGCCGGGTCGCTGTGGCACCGCGACGGCGATATGGAGGCCGTGCGGCCGGGCATCGCCCTTTACGGCGTCTATCCCTCGGATGAAACGCTGAATACCGGCGTGCGGCTGAGACCGGCGATGGAGATAAAGAGCCACATCTCCCACGTAAAGGATGTGGAGGCTGGAGTGCCGGTGAGTTACGGCGGGACCTACGTCACCACGCGGGACAACACTCGCATCGCGACGATACCGGTCGGTTACGCCGACGGCTACCCGCGCAGCCTCTCAAACAGGGGCAGCGTGCTGATAGGCGGACGGCGGGCCAGGATCATCGGACGCATCTGCATGGACCAGTTCATGGCCGACGTCACGGATATCCCCGGCGTCTGCCAGGGAGACGAGGTGACGCTGCTGGGAAGGGACGGCGGCGAATGTATCCCCGTCGAGGAGCTCTCGGAGCTTTCGGGGCGCTTCCCCTATGAATTTTTATGCTGCGTCGGCAAACGCGTCCCCCGGGTCTACCGGCGTTCAAGCCAAGAAGAGGAGCGCTAGCTGCCCGCGCGCACTATATATATCTGACAGGCGCCATGTCGCGGACGCCTGTCATTTTTATGGCCGCGGCGGTTTTTATCCTGTAGTAATTTTGCCGCATAAATCAGTGTTTTATTACGCTCAAGTTCGTTTAGGCTTAATTATCAAAGCATAAAAGAGATTTATCTTTTTAATAATGTCTATATATCTTGTATTCAGCCTCATAAGTTATTTATTTTAAAGGTTTGACATAAAGATAAATGAGTGTTATCATTCCCGCATTCTGTAAGAAGGAGGAAACGTTATGTTAAGAAGTACAGGCACTCAGAACATAATAATTATAATTATTAACGCGGCTCCTCCTCGCAGGATCGGCGTCTAGCGCCGTTTGTCAAGCGAGTAAAGGGGCCCTTTCGACTTAGAAAGGGCCCCTTTTTTATATCAAAAATTAAAAACAAAGGGTTTACATATCAAGGAGGAAAACAAAATGCAGAAGACAGTAGAGGTAAGATGGCACGGACGCGGCGGACAGGGAGCGAAGAGCGCTTCGGCGATACTCGCGGAGGTACTTTTTGAAGAGGGCAAGCACGTTCAGGCCTTCCCGGAATACGGCGCAGAGCGTCAGGGCGCGCCGATCCGCGCCTATAACAGAGTTTCCGATTCTCCGATACGCCGCCGCTGCGGCGTGCAGAATCCTAATATAGTGGTCGTCGTCGATCCGACGATGGTCGAGAGCGCCAATCCCACCGAGGGCTCGACAGAGGACGCCGTTTACCTCGTGAACAGCGCCGAGGACGCGAAGGTCCTCCGCGGTCGTCTCGGCGTGACCTCCAAGGCCCGCGTGCTCGTCATCGACGCGACGAAGATCACTCTTGAGGAGCTCGGACAGAACCGTCCCAACGCGCCGCTGCTCGGCGCTCTCTCGCACGTCTTTACCGACGTCCCAGTGGAGTCTTTCGTAAATCATTTCACCAGTAAGATGACGAAGCTGCCGAAGCCGGTGCTCGAGGCCAACCGCCGCGCGATACTCCGCGGCCGCACGGAGGCGGTGTTCGCATGAGCAAGCCGCAATGCTGGCAGGAGGTCCCGCTTGGCACGGTAGCCTTCGGAGCCTCCGCCCTCAAGGTGCAGACAGGGCTTTGGCGTTCCATGCGCCCCATCATCGACGCCGGTAAGTGCGTATCCTGCCTCAAATGCTGGATACAGTGCCCGGACGATTCGGTGGAGCTTAACGCCGACAACCGCGTCTGCGGGATAAATTTATTCTTCTGCAAGGGCTGCGGCCTCTGCGAGAAGCTCTGCCCCACCAAGGCGATCACGATGCGTTCCGAGGCCTCGTTTGCCGGAGAGGCGGCCCCGTCGGGAGAGAACCCGGGAGAGGTAGGCGCCCATGTCAAGTAAGATGAAGGTCATGACCTCGGGCAACCTCGCCTTTGCGGAGGCGATGCGCCAGATAAATCCCGACGTGGTCGCCGCCTATCCGATAACGCCCTCCACAGAGATCCCGATGCGCTTCGCCGATTTTGTCGCCAACGGCAAGGTCGATTCGGAGTATGTCGCCGTCGAGAGCGAACATTCCGCCATCTCGGCCTGCGTCGGCGCCTCGATCTCCGGCGGGCGCGTGATGACCGCCTCTTCGGCGAACGGCGTAGCGCTGATGCACGAGATATTCCCCATCGCCGCCGCCTTCCGCGCGCCAATCGTCTTCGGCCTCGTGAACCGCTCGCTCGGCGCCCCCGTCAACATTCACTGCGACCATTCGGACAGCATGCCTGAGCGCGACTCCGGCTGGATACAGATATACTGCGAGGACGCGCAGGAGGTGTACGACAGCGTACTGCTCGCGACGCGCCTCGCGGAGGACCCACGCGTGCTGACCCCCGTATTCGTCTGCCAGGACGGCTTTATCACCAGCCACTGCTATGAACCGGTGGAACTGCTGGCGGACGAGACTGTGAAGAATTTTGTTGGTGAAAGAACGGCGGCCTATCCGCTGCTCGATACCGATAATCCCGTTTCGTACGGCTCTTTCACCATGTCGGAATATTATTTTGAGATAAAGCGCAATCAGATGGAGGGGATGAACAACGTCCTCCCCGTCTACCGCGAACTCGCCGCGGAGCTGGAAAAGGAGACCAGACGCAATTACGCGCCGCTCGAAAGCTACCGCGCGGAGGACGCCGATTATCTGATCGTCATCATGTCCTCGGCGGCGGGCGTCGTCAAGGACGTCGTAGACGAACTGCGCGAGGAGGGCGTTAAGGCCGGCGCGCTGCGCGTGCGCTTTTTCCGCCCCTTCCCGGCGGAGGAGCTTACCGCGCTCGCGCGCGGCAAAAAGGGGATCGCGGTACTCGACCGCAGCGCGAGCATCGGCGGCACCGCCCCGCTCGCAGCGGAGGTAAAGTCCGTGCTCTATAACCTCGAAGAGCGCGTGCCGGCGCAGGAGTATATCTTCGGCCTCGGCGGGCGCGACTTCTACGCGCAGGACGCGCGGGCGGTCTTTGAGAGGATGGCGGCGGGAGATTACAGCGCGCGGGCGCGCTTTATCGGGCTTCTTGAGCGAGGTGACGAAGATGTGCGCGCTTAATATAAAGGAACTTACTAAAAAGGCCAGTCCGCTGACCCAGGGACACCGCATGTGCCCCGGCTGCGGCGCGCCCACGGCGATACGTCAGGCGCTGATGGGCGTCGACGACCCGGTGGTCGTGGTCAGCGCGACGGGCTGCATGGAGGTCTCGACGACCGTATATCCCTACAGCTCCTGGCGCATGCCCTTCATGCACATCGCCTTTGAGAACGCCGGGGCGGGCATTTCCGGCATCGAGGCGGCCTATAAGGTGCTCCGCAAGAGGGGCAGGATCGACAAAAACATCAAGTTCGTCGCCTTCGGCGGCGACGGCGGCACCTATGATATTGGCCTCCAGTCTCTCTCAGGGGCGCTCGAACGCGGCCATGACTTCACATATATCTGCTATAACAACCAGGGTTATATGAACACTGGCGCGCAGCGCTCGAGCGCGACGCCGCAGAGCGCGAACGCGACCACTTCGTCCGCCGGCAGCGCCGTTCCCGGCAAGCTGCAGCGCGCGAAGGATCTCACGGAGATCGTCGCGGCCCATGACATCCCCTATGTCGCGCAGACCTCGCTGCACAACCCCTTCGATCTCATAGCGAAGGTAAAGCGCGCCGTCGAAACGCCGGGCCCCGCCTTCGTCAATGTGCTGGTGCCCTGTCCGCTCTTCTGGAAGATAGACCCCGCCAACCAGATGGAGATATGCCAGCTGGCGGTGGACAGCAAATTCTGGCCCGTCTACGAGGTTGTGAAGGGAGAGTATTCTCTCTCCTACGAGCCAAAGAACCCGCGCCGGCTTGAGGATTTCCTCCGCGCGCAGGGACGTTACGCTCACCTCTTCAAGAAAGGGGCCGAGCGGCTCGACCTTGTCGAGGCGGCTCAGCGCGACGCCGACGGGAGCTGGGCGAAGCTGCTGAAAAAGTGCGGCAGATAAAAATTTAATGATAACGTCAGGGCCGGAGGCGGGCAGTTACCCTCCGGCCCTTTTCTTTTGTAAAAATCATTTCGCCGCCGTTGACGCGTAATTTTCTCCGAAGTATATTACCTCTTGAGCGCCAGCGGGGCGGCGGCAGATTCCCCCGCTGAAAGAGCGTGAAATTTTAGCACTAAATTCGGAGGCGCGGCGTCATGAACAACATTGAACGAAGAGACAGGGAACTGCCTTATATCGCGGACCGCGAGGTCCTTAAAGAATATCGGGCCTGCCGGAGGCTCTTACATAGGCTGAATCACACGGACCTGGCGGACTTCGCCGAGCTCAAAGCGATAGTGAAAGAGCTGCTCGGGAAATCGGAAAACGCCGTCATCAATCCGCCCTTTTTCTGCGATTACGGCTTTCATATAGAGGTGGGGAAGAATTTTTACGCCAACTACAACTGCACGATAATCGACGTGGCGAAGGTGGTTATCGGCGATAACTGCCTGATGGGGCCCAATGCCGCGATCTATACGGCGGGGCATCCTCTGCATCCCGCGGTGAGAAATTCCCTCTATGAATATGGGATCGGCGTCACAATCGGCGACAATGTGTGGATCGGCGGCGGCGCGATCATCCTCCCGGGCGTGCATATCGGCAGCGGCTCGGTGATCGGGGCCGGCAGCGTCGTGACAAAGGATGTCCCCGCCATGTCGCTGGCCGTAGGCAACCCCTGCAGAGTCATAAGGGAGATAACCGCGGAGGATATGAAGTACTATTTCCGGGACCGCGAATTCGACGAAGAATCGGCGGCGGAGATAAAAAGGTTTATGGAAAAATAGGGCGCGGCGATACCGCCGGTATGCGTACCATAGAAAAAATTTTACATTTCTCCATTTTTTCTATCCACAGGACTCTATTTTTGTTGTATATTAATTGTGGATGATAACAACACAAAATAAGGGGGGCTCTTCATGCAGGAAAAAATATGGGTCGTTGTTCAGCAGGACTGCAACGGTATCGCCTCAGTTCTCGCCTTCGACTACGAGGCCGACGCGCAGAACTTCGCGCAGGAAATGACGGCGATGGGCAAAGGAACCAACACCGTGACCGAGACGACGATAAACAGGCGTCACGAGGCGGAAGAGGCCATCGCGCGCGTCGATCTGCCGGAGTTCAACACGGAATGTATCGAATGTATCATCGACATGTCCGGCGTTCCCGAAGATAAGCAGGACGCCGCGGCGAGATATCTTGAGGAACACCGCTGCGATCTGCAGAAGGACGCCCAGAAGATGGTCGATAAATATATCAAGAAGGCGATCACCGATTTCTTCGCCGACGAGCGCATAATCCTCGGATAGACCGAATAGGGAATTGCCTAAAGGGTTCCGCGCCTGCGAAAGGGCGCCGGGCCCTTTTTTGATATACTTTTAGGAGATGATTTCACTGCCAAGCGGAGGGATGTTCATGTCACTGTCTGAGAGGTTAGAAAAAGAGCTTATCGAATTTGCGCGTCAGCTTGTCCGTCTGCAGAGCTATTCCGACCATGAGGGCGCGGTCGCGGAGGCGGTCGTCGCCAAGATGCGGGAGCTGGGCTACGACGAGGCCTTCATTGATTCGACCGGTAATGCCGTCGGCTTCATCGGCGGCGGAAAGAGGCTGATACATTTCGACTCCCACATGGACACCGTCGAGGTCAACGACGCGGAGGCGTGGCTGCTCCCGCCCTTCGCCGCGGAGATAAAGGACGGGCGGCTCTACGGGCGCGGATCGGTGGACATGAAGTCCGCCCTCGCCGCCTCGGTATACGGCGCGGCCCTCGCGCGCGAACTGGGCCATACCAAAGATAAAAGAATATGTGTGAGCGGCTCCGTCTGCGAAGAATACTGCGACGGCGAGAACATCAAAATGATGTACAGGGAGCTTTCGCTGCGCCCCGACTTCGTCGTGATCTGCGAACCCTCCGACAACGTGATAACGCTCGGCCACAAGGGCAAGGCGCAGATGCGCATAAAGACCCACGGGCTCTCCGCGCACGGCTCGGCGCCGGAAAAGGGCATAAACGCCGTCTACGAGATGGCGGAAATCATCGGGCGCGTAGAGGCCCTCAATAAAAAACTCACGGATGAGGGCAGTCCCCACGGCACGATCGTACTCTCCGACATCAGCTGCGTCACCGCCTCGCTGAACGCGGTGCCCAGCGAAGCGGAGATATACCTCGACCGCCGCCTCGTGCTAGGTGAAACGGAGGAGAAGGTGCGCGCGGAGATGGAGGAGCTCATCCGCGGCAAGCGCGCCTCCTGGGAAACAGGCACGCTGCGCCGCACCAGCTGGAAGGGCGCGCCGCTGGTCTATGAACCTCTGCACATGGCCTGGAAGCTGGACGAAGAGTCGCCGCTCTTTTTCGCGGCAAACGCGGCCTATGCGGAGACCTTTGGCAAAGCCCCCGAGAGATACGACTTCTGGGACTTCGGCACCAACGCCGTCACCCCCGTGAGCATGGGGATCGCCACGATCGGCTTCGGCCCCGGCGAATACAAGCTGGCCCACATGCGCGACGAAAACTGCGAAGTGCAAAAGATAACGGATGCCGCGAAATTTTACGCGGCGCTGATCGGCAGACTTTAAGGAGAAATAGCTTGACTGCGGATAGGGCCGAAAACCGCGGCGCGGAGGAGATAATCTGCCACTGTTTTTCGTTTACAAGAGGCGATATCGAGAACGACTATATAAAAAACGGCCGCTCGACGATCATGGAAAAGATCACGGCGGAGCTTGAACGGGGCGGCTGCCGCTGCCACGAGAAAAATCCCCGCGGAACCTGATGTCTCGGCGACGTCCGCCGGGTCGTGGACAGTATCGCCGTACAAAGATAAAAGATAGAGACCAGTCCGCGTGACGCTATGGGCGTTTCGCGGACGGTCTTTTATTTACCCTGCGGGAAAAGCTTCTGCAGCTCTTCCATAACACATTCCACAAGCCTGCCCACGGAGAGGTCCGGCACGCCCGCGATGATGTTGTTGCAGCAGTTGACGGGAACGAGTATTCGCTTCGCGCCGCTGCGCGCGACGGCGGCCGCCATCACCGGCATGATCTCGCCGAGCAGCGAGTCCGCGATCACGATCGCGACGGGGCCGATAATGACGTCCGCGTCGCGGCAGCAGACGACAACGGAATTTTCCCCCGTCGCGGCCCGGTTCGCCCCCGCCTTGAGCATCGCCGCCGCCGCGATGCTGTTGGTACCCACCGCCGTCACCGAGGCCTCCGGCATCTTCGTCCTCACCGACTGCACGATCTGCCGCCCGATGCCGCCGCCCTGTCCGTCTATCACAAGTATGTTCATAGCTCGTCTACCTCTCAGCTCTATATTTTCTGAGATAAGTATACAGCATAGGGAATTGCCGATTGACCGTTTCCAATAAAAAGGACCCCGGGTGTGCCGGCCGGGGCCCTCAGGCGGAAAGAAACGCTTGTCCTCTAAGGACAGAGGCTGTTAGAACTCGTAGGTCGCGGAGAGGATGAATCTGCGCTCCGGGTTGATGTAGCCGTTATTGTTAAGATAGAACTCTTTGTCAAAGAGGTTGACGCAGGCGAGCTTAATGGTAGTGCGGTCCACCTTCCATGACACCGCGGCGTTAACGATGAAGATGTCTTCGTCGTCGTAGGCGGCAGAGCCCGAGCTTGTAAGCTGGCGGTCTCCGTAGTAATGAGCGGACAGCTCGGCGTTCCACGGGTCTTTCTTGAAATTCAGGATTCCGGAAATATCCCAGCGCGGCATATTCGAACGCGTCCAGTCAGAACTGCCCGTCTTTTCTTCCGCGTGCAGATACGATAGTCCCTGCGTGTATGACCAGTTCTCATGGAAATTCCACTTGTACTGACCCTCAAAGCCCCAGGCGCGGTATTCGTCGACGTTGATGTACTGTGTATAGCTGTCGTTCATATTGATTTTATCTTCCATATCCATATAGAACACATTGAAGCTCCATGGGTTCTTTGCCGCATCATCCTTGACGCCGATATCGTATGTCCAGCCCTTCTCAGGTTTTAGATTGGGGTTCGGCAGCCAAAAACCGAACGCGTCCGAGTAGAACATCTGATAGAAACTCGGCATTGAAAAATAACGACCGACGGTGGCATAGTATAGAAGCCCGTTCTTATTCGCCCAGTTCAGCGAAAAACGCGGCAGGAACTCATGCGCGTCCTCTCCGTTATCCAGATCCCAATACTCATAACGTAACCCTATGTCGAAAGCGGCGGAGCCGATGGGTATGGATGTCTCTATGTAGGGAGCATACTCATTTCTTGTGTTGTCATACGGCTGATTATTTCCCCAGGGATTATCATGGTTGAAATATTCAGCTTTCTCCCTTCTGAAATCCATGCCGAAGACAAAGGGAAGATTTCCGATCTCCTGTTTCCTGTTATATGTGGCACCAAAGGTATTGCCGTCATAATTCGTCTCGCCGGAGGTGTCATAAATGGTCCTCTCGTTTTTGTGATAATATAGGCGTCCCATATTCACACCGTCGGCGTAGTTCAGCGTAAATCTCTGATATTTGTTATCCTGCCTATTTTCAGAGGTTCCGCCGCCGTAAAGGGTATCCGTGTAATTCCAGGAAGATTTGAAATCCCCTACTTCGCCGAGGAAGGACCATGCCCCCTTCGTAAAGCCAAAGTAATAATCATTTCCACGGTAATCAAGCGCGTTATCATAAAGTCCGCTGGCAGGGTCGGCGAGCCTGATCCTCGTCTCCCCCTCCTGCGTCCTCGTGTAGCCTGTGCTCACTCTCAGGTCATTACTGAGCACCACCGTTCCACGCACATTTCCGCGGAACCATTCTTTATTGCCTCCCTCTAAAGTTATACTGCCGCTTGATTTATCAGAGGGTTTGCGCGTTATGATATTGATGACGCCGCCGGCCGCGTTGGAGCCATAGATCGCAGAACCTGCGCCTTTCACGACCTCTATCCTTTCAACATCGGTGAGCGCTATGCTGCGTAAGTCAAACGGAGAACCAAGATCGGCGCCTACGCCGTAATCAGCACCCATATATGGAATGCCGTCAACCAACAACAGGACCTCCGAATTCAATCCTCTCACCGTTATTCCCTTTGACTGCGCCATCGAAGCGCTGTTCAAAAGCCCGTTGACGCCCGGCACCTTCGACAGCACATCCTGGACGTCGCGCGCGGCGCTGTTGTCGATATCCTCGCGCGTGATTACATAGGTCTGCGCCGGTACGTCCGCCGTCGACTCCGCGAGGTGCGAACCGGTGACCTCCACCGCGGCGACCTCAGCCACGTCGGCGCTGACTGCCTTCTCCGCCGCGAACGCCGGCAGGGCAAGCAATGACGAAAACAAGAAAACAACCGCTGTTTTCCTCCACAGATGATACATAAAAACACTCCCTCTGTTAAATTTTTACAAACAAAAACAAAAAGGCAGAGGCCCCAAAGACGGAGCCTCTGCCATATACGCCAAGCAAACGCTGCTACTCGCCCTCGCAAGCTGCAACTCATACGGATACAACAGATATTCTGACTCCTGATCATCCTACCGGCGCGCCTTCCCGCCTTCGGCAGTGGCACGGTGCGCTTTCGTCCCAGTTACAGCAACGGGGTTGTTCCGGATTCTCACCGGATTCCCTGACTGCATTCCGTTACAATATTTTTTTATTCTGTTATTTTACACTATAGCCGGTTGTTTTGTCAACTATATATCCATATCCTGCGGATTATTTCACTACTTTTGCGGCGACGGGTGCTTACGACTCCATACCCCTGTCATGGTACAATGATAATGTATAAAAACTCACCCGCGGGAGTCCCCGCGGAGAGAAGGCGGTGGCCAATGTTTGAAAAAATCCCCTCTGATGAAGAGATGAGCGCCCTCGTCGGCGAAGGGCTCTTCGCGGTATGGAAAGGGCTCCGTTCCATGATAGAGGCCAGTTACGACATGACCGGGAGCTGGAACGGCGGCGGCCGGCTGTGGTTCTATGAATATAAATACCGCCGCGGAGGAAAGACCCTCTGCTCGCTATACGCGAAAGAAAAGGCCATCGGCTTCATGGTGATATTCGGCCGGACGGAGAGAGCGAAGTTCGAGTCTGAGAGGGAGACTTTCTCCCAAAAGACGCGGGAGATATATGACGGCGCTAAAACCTATCACGACGGGAAATGGATGATGTTTGAACCGGCGGATGAGTCCCTTTTTCCCGATCTCATCAGGCTGCTGCGAATCAAAAGAAGACCCAACCGGCCGGACAAACAGGAGCCGTAAAAACAATGAAAAGCAATCTAAGAAAAATTCCCGGCATCGGGGAGAATATGGAGCGTCATCTTATGAACATCGGCATCAGCTCTATCGAAGAGCTGATAGGCAAGGAGCCGGAGGCGCTCTTTGAGCGGGACTGCCTCTTTAAGGGCTTCCGCGACGATTCCTGCGTACTCTATGTCTTCCGGCTCGCCGTCTATTATGCCGAGAACAAAGAGCGCGATCCGGAAAAGCTAAAATGGTGGTACTGGAAAGATAAGGAATATCATCCGCGGGGCACTAAGCTTTCGTAGTTCATGTTTGCGCCGTACGCCGCGGTTCTCGTCTAAAATGAGCGGGACGACAAAGTTACCGGCGCCCGCACACGCAGTCGCCGGTAACTTTATTATTTAAACTGTTTGCTTACCGAATCTTTTCGCGTTAAATTCATCCCTGACCTTGGCCATCTTCGCGGGATCGCTTATCAGGTCATAGGCCGTCAGCGCCAGCACCTTCGCCGCGTTGGCCAGCGCGTCGTGCGCCGCCTGCGACTTGCCGGCATCTAGGTAGTCCTGCGAATGGGCGGGAGTCCCCTCCGGGACAAAAGCTGATCTTATACACGAACCGGGTATTTCATACATAACGTTTCCAAAGTCAGTGGAGCCCGTCTTCTCTCTCGGCGGCCTTATCGTAGGCATACCAACGGCCACTGCGTTCTCCATGATCAGATCGTTCAGCGATAGCAACGGTATCTTCGCTTTGAAAAATGTCCCCTCGCGAATCTCATAGCTGACATCCGCCATCAGGGCCGCGCCTTTGAAGATATTTTTCAGCCGCTCCGCCATCGACATGACATACTCCGTATCGTATGAGCGAATGCCGAACTCACCCTCCGCCTCCGCGGGGACCACGTTGCTCGGACCGCCAGCGGAAACTATTGTATAGTGCATGCGCGCCTCGTCGCGAACGTGTTCCCGCATAAACTCCACTCCGCTGCAGGCCAGCAGCAGCGCGTCCAGCGCGCTGCGCCCCATCTCGGGATTCATCGCCGCGTGAGCCGATTTACCGTGGAACGTTACTTCGTACGACTGCATGGCCATCGATTTGACATCCACAGTCGAGGTCGGGGAGGCGTGCGTCATCAGCGCGACATCTATATCACGGAACGCTCCCTTTTCAAGCATAAGGATTTTTCCTCCTATGGTCTCCTCTGCCGGCGTCCCGTATACGACCAGCTTATAAGGACAGCCGTCAAACACCGCTTTAAGAGCCGCTGCCGCCGCCACAATAGCCGGACCCTGAATATGGTGGCCGCAGCCGTGTCCGAGCCCCTCTATAGCGTCGTACTCGCACAGCAGGCCTATTGACGGACCGCCCGCGCCACATTCGTAGACGGCGCGAAAAGCAGTATCAAGCCCATAAATCCCTTTTTCAACCGCAAAACCGGCACTCTCCAAATATGAGGTCAGCAGCCCGCACGCATGATATTCCGCAAGCCCCGTCTCGGGATTGTCGAAGATATCGTCCGACATAGCGCAGGCCGCGCCGGCCAGAGAGTCCACCATTAACGACAGCTTTTTTTTCATTTCACAGCCGACATTAGAACGGTCCATAATTCATCATCCCCGCAATCACTATAAATACCGCGCCGGTAAGTTCCCACATAAGAATAAGCGGTCCGGCGAACTTTATCCACTGCGGATAGGTGATTTTCGCAAGCCCCAGGAAAGAGTTCATGTTCGAGGAGGTAGGATTTATCCCATTGGATATCCCATCCCCAAGCTGGAAGGCGAGCACCGTAACCTGCCGCGAGATTCCCATTACATCGGCCAGCGGAATGAAGAGCGGCATCGTGGCGGCCGCCTGTCCGCTGCCGGAGGGGATAAAGAAGTTCAGGATAATATGCACCACGAACATTCCCAGCGCGGTAAGGCTTGACGGGAGCGCCTGCAGCACAAGTGAAAGGCTGTGGACGATCGTATCGAGGATCATTCCATGCTGCATGACGACAAGTATCCCGCGCGCAAAGCCTATCACGAGGGCGCCGAAGGCGAGAGTTTTAGCACCGACAAGAAACTCCGAAGCGATCTTGTTCGGGGACAAACCGCCGAGCAGTCCGCCGATAATGCCTATCGCCATAAATATCGGCTGCATTTCCATAATGCCCCACTCGTACCTGAATACCCCGTAAAGTATATATCCAAGACCGGCGACAAAGGTAAGAAGCACAAGGATATGTCTTGTGCCGCCCTCCGTGCCCAGCGCCTCGGAGTTGGCTATCGATATGGCTTTTTCCTCTTTCTCAAGGTCCGCGACGATGCTTTTTGACGGGTCCGCCTTTACCCGTTTCGCATAGCGCATCAGGTATATGCTGCCGATAACAAGGAACGTCAGATGAAGCACGATCCGCAGGCCGATGCCGGAATAGAGCGGGAGTTCCGCTATCTCCTGGGCGACGCCGACATTGAAGGGATTCATCGTACCGGCGCTGAAGCCGGCAAGGGCCCCCATGGTGACCATCGCGGTTCCAACCGCCGCATCAAAGCCCGATTTCCGCGCCAGCATTATTCCGATCGGAACAAAGGCTAGCACCTCATTCGACATTCCCATAAGCGCTCCGCCGAGAGAGAAGGTGAAGAGAAATACCGGGATGATAAACTCTTCTTTGCCGGCAAAGGTGCGGCTCAGTTTATTGACTAAAATGTTTATCGTCCCAGTGCAGTTGATTATCTGAAATACACCGCCGATTATAAAGAGGAAAAAAACCAGCGTCGCGGTCGATTTCAACCCCTCCGGAACGGCGCTGAATACTCCCATTATCCCCGTGGGATTCTGCTCTACATAGTGAAAGGATGAAGGGTCTACTACCGTGATTCCCAAGGAATTTTTGATTCTGGCATATTCTCCGGCAGGAATCAGGTATGTCATTATCGCCGCAATTATTATCATGGAAAAGATAATGACATAGGTATGAGGTATCTTTATCTCCTCAAGGTTGAATCTTTTTTTGCCCACACTCATTACAAAAATCACTCCCTAAAATATTTTTTTCGACTTTAGGACATCTCGGAGGGGTTAAAAAACTTAAATAGATGAAACCGAATCGCGGTGTCCGCTTGTACACGATAAAACTATAAAAATTTACTTATATTACGTCAAGTTTAATAAATTTATGATAATATTAAATAAAATTTAACATAAGATTTTTCGGAGGCTTTCAGCATGAACGTTCGGGAAGAGGAATATTTACTGGCCATCGCGCGTTACGGCAATATCAGAACCGCCTCGGAGGAATTGAACATCTCTCCTCCCGCGCTGAGCATATTCCTCAGCAATCTTGAAAAACGTGCGGGAACAGCCCTCTTTCACAGAGTGGGAAAACAGTTTGTCCCCACCGCCGCGGGAGAGCTCTATATCTCCTACGCCCGCCTGATAACCGGATATAAACAGGAACTGGACGCCAAGATCAGCGACTTGAGAAACGACGTAACCGGTAAGGTATATTTTGGCCTGCACCCAAGAAGGACTACCTACATAGTTCCCATGGCTTTGAAGGCTATTTCGGATCGCTACCCAAACGTCGATGTAAAAATTCTGGAGAGTACCAGTAAGGACCTCTTCGAGAGGCTCATAAGCGGCGAGCTGGATTTCATAATAATTAACAGAACGGTGAAGAACGGCGCGCTTGAGTATCAGGAATTATATAATGACCGGCTGGTTGGAGTGCTCTCTCCGACACACCCACTTGCTTCATCCGGAGTGCGCATCGAGGGGGAGACCTTGGAGTGGCTTGATCTGAAACTGTTTGATGGGGAGCGGTTCATCCTCCAGCACCCGACCCAAAGTTCAAGGATGTACACCGACATGGCGCTGGAATATTCCGGAGCGCACCCGGGAAAAACTCTGGTAATCGAAAACCTGGAAACGGCGTCGCAGATGGCCGCCGAATCTCTCGGCATCGCCTTCAATATCCTCAGTTATACAAAGAATTTCGCCTATACAAAACCCGTGCGTTATTATCTTGTGGGGGATATGAAATTTTACATCACATACTATATCGTGAAAAGAAGAGACCGCTACCTGCCAAAGTACGCAAACTTTCTCATAGAAGCCCTCAGAATGGCCGTCCTGGATAATTAATCAGAAGAGCCGCACTCAACGTTACGCGCGTCAGACTTATCTCCGCCGCTCAAGCTTGTTCACACGAGCCGCGTATGTCAGTATTCCACGTGCGCCGCGTACGGGAGCAGCTCCTTCGCGCCTATTTTGAACGGAGCGGCTTCTCCCATCAGGATGACCTGACACTCGGGCATGTAGTCCGAAAGTATCTGACGGCAGTTGCCGCAGGGTGGGATTATCTCTTCACCGCGTTCGCCGCGCACCGCGACGATCGTCTCAAACAGGCGTTCACCAGCGGTTATCGCCGTGCCGATAGCCACCTGTTCCGCGCAGGCGCCGTGCAGAGAATAAACGTTGACGCCGGCATATATCTTACCATTATGGCAGCGTACCGCCGCACCGATGGTATGGCGGTATCCGCCGCGGTCATAGTTTGCCGTTATCGCCTCGCGCGCCATTTTCAGGAGCTCAATATCCGCCTCGTTAAGTTTCACCATGCCATTCCCCGCCATCTTATGATTATGGACATTTCTCAAAAGGTATCTTAGCCGGAAGGAGATAGATTCATCACCGTTATCTCCGACGGCACCCCCAAACGCATCAGAAAGCCGTTCCAGATTCCCGTGCCAGGCGAGACGTAGAGCTTCATACCGTCTACTTCATACCAGCCGTTGACATAGCCGCCGTTGAACTTTTTCACGAGCTGCGAGAGGCCCGGAACCATGCCGCCATGGGTATGGCCGGAGAGCTGAAGGTCGGCACCCGCCGCCGCGTTTCTCTTCGCCGCGCCCGGCTGGTGATCAAGAATTATCTTGGGTATCCCGGCGGCCACACCGGCAAGAGCCTTTTTCACATCGGGCGCCTCGGCGTTCGCAAAGCGCAGCGCCGCGAGGTCTGCTACTCCCGCGACGGCAACATTTTTGCCGCCGCGTTCTATCAGGCTGTGCTCGTTGAGAAGTATCTTTATCCCCAGTGAGCCTTCGATAAAATCCTTCCATTCACCGGCATTGAAGTAATATTCATGGTTCCCCAGTACACCGTAGACGCCGTATGGCGCGGACAGCCCCGCGAGCGGCGCGATATCGGCGCTCCTTTCGCTGACCACGCCGTCTATGAAGTCTCCCGTTATAATGATCAAATCCGGCGAGATAGCGTTGACTCTTTCCACAAGCTCCTCGGCATAATTGGCGCGGCGTGAGGCACTTATGTGTATGTCGCTGAGCAGCACGACCTTGAAGCCGCTGAACTCCGGCGGTAGCTTAGGCAGAGATACCTCCATCTCATGTATCCGCGGCAGCCTCTGCGCCTCGTATGTGCCGTAGACCGAGACAGAAACAGCGGCGGCGGCAAATATCAGGGCCATTCCAACCGTGAGGAAGATATGCGGCACCGAGGGAGATAATAGTCTCGCCGCGGCGAGAACTATCAGCAGGAGATCTTTCAGCAGCGTAAAGATAAAGAGCAGAAAGAGCGCGCCGAAGGCGGCGCCGTAAAGCTCGATGAGCCACCGGGGCAGCTCCGGAGAAAAGAAGTTGCCGCCGGCAGCGGCAAAGAACTGCTGCTTGAGCGACGCGGCGCAGAGTACCGCCGCAAGCGCCGCCTTAGCGGAAACGCTGAGCGGAAGCGGCAGAACGAGGCGGAGCCAGACATATATAAACAGGATCAACGGTATCATTCTAAACATGCTGGCTAGTATATCAGTTAGAGTTTACTCTAGTCAACCGTATCTTGTAAGCGGCGCGGTATTTACATAAAATATAATAGCGGCGCCCGGCAAGACTTCACGCCGCGGGAGAAAATTTGGAGGAGATACGATGGATTATAAACGATTGAAGAAATCTTTGCTTGCCCTATTGCTCCTGCTCACGGTCGCCCTGTCTGCTGCGGCGGAGGAAAAGAGCTTCCACATCCTGATGATAAACGACCCCCACAGCTATATCCTGCCCTATTATGAGGCGGCGGAGGCGGGGCTGCCCGCGGGAGCCGTCAAGGCGGAGGCCGTCGGCGGCCTCTCCCGCGCGCTGCGGCTCGTGGACGATGAAAGAGCGGCTCTCAAAGAGACCTCCCAATCCCCAATATTTCTCTTTGAGGGCGGCGACATCATGCTCGGGAGAAAGGGCAGCCTGCAAAACGACCATGCCGAATATGGCTCGCTGGCGGCGCTAGGATTCGACGCGGGGGTACTCGGCAACCACGACTTCGACGGCGGCGTCCGGACGCTGGCGAAGTTAGGACCGGAGCTCAAAATTCCCGTCCTCGCCTCGAATATCATCTTTAACGAGCCAGAGATTGACAGCTATTATCCAAAGATAAAGATCATCAAAAAGGGCGGCGTGAGCGTCGGGGTATTCGGCCTCGTAACGCCGGACCTCAAGGCGATCATCTCCGATCCCAGCGGCTTCGATATCGAAAAGGATATCTTCAAAAAAGCGGCGGAGTGCGTGCGCGAACTCCGCGCACAGGGCGTCGACGCGGTGGTGGCGCTGAATCACATCGGCCTTGACTTGGACAAAAGGCTAGCGGCCTCGGTGCCTGGGATCGACGTGATCGTCGGCGGCCATTCGCACGACGCCATAAAGGAGAGGCTTTTAGTGACGAACCCTCAGGGCTCGCAGACGCTTATCGGACAGGCCGGGCTCGACGGACGCTATGCGGGCAGGTTTGACGTTACCGTGGATGACGGGGCGCTCGTCGCCGAAAAGTCGTCATGGCGGCTGATGCCGGTGCTGCCCGGCACGGCGGCGGAGGAAAAGAGCGAGGCGCTCGGCCTCGAGGCACAGAAAAAGCTCGCGGCGACACTCAATATCGCCAACCCAACGATGGTCCTGGCTAAAAGCGTCGACGGGCGCAAGGAGTCGATGCGCGGAAGAGAAAACGCGCTCGGCGATCTCGCCGCCGAGGCTCTGCGCTGGAACGGACAGGCGCGCATCGGCCTGATAAATGGCGGCGCGCTGCGCATCGGCCGCATAGTACCTCCGGGGCCGTTCACGGCGGGCGACATGCTTGATCTGATGCCATTTGACAGCGTTCCGGTGCGGCTGCTCGCGAGCGGCGCGGAGATCAGAAGGCAGCTGGAGGCGGCAGCCTCCGCGCTCAAGGGAAAGAACGACGATTATGACCCGGCGCGCCGCATGTCGGCGGGAGAGTTCTTACAGGTCGCGGGGCTGCGCTTCGACATCGACCTCGGCAAACCGGCCGCCGTCGTGGAGAGCCGCCGTATGATCGCTGACGGCCGCCGCGTAAAAAACATCATGGTAGATTCCTCGCGGGGCTGGGTGCCGCTTGAGGACGGCAAAATATATTCCGTCACGACTCTCGACTATACCGCGAAATACTGGGACGCGCTCTCGTCCGCCCCTATCGGGAAACCGGCGCTCGCCTGCTTCGACGATTACCTGGATAAAGTGCTGCGGCGGCAGGCCGATCCAACGACGGACGGCAGGATAAACATTATTGGCCGATGATTTTCCTAGATTTTTGAATATACCGTCTTCGCGCTCACTCCGGGGAACATGCCGAGTTTTCCCGAGAGGGCGCTTATTTTTTCGTTCGGCGCGTCGATTATCACGCTGATGATCGATATGTTGCGTTCCCTGTACGGCATTCCCATGCGGCCGATGATACAGTCGCTGTATTCGTGCAGCAGCCGGTTGATGTTTTCCGCCGCCGCGGGGTCCTCCACGATTATTCCGATCTGCGCTATTCTCGTCTCCATCTCTATCAGCCTCTCCGTCTGTTTTATCTCACTCTCGCCCAGGGGCAGGATGCTCGCGTAATCGCGCTTCCCCACCTTGAAGCGGTGTATGTGTACCGGTATCTCAAAGGCGCGCCTGAGGTTTTCCTCCGTTAGCACGTTTACCGTGCCGCCGAAGACCGCGCTTTTGTCCGGCATCAGCAGCAGCGCGCGCTGCGATATATCCATCGCGTGTTCCGGGTAGTGGGTGTTTATCACCGCCGCGATACCGCGCTCTTTGCAGAGCGTCGAGATCGTCGAAAGCACCCGCCGCTGGTTCTTAAAGTCCAGATTCGACTCCGGCTCGTCTAGCACCAGAAGCGAGGGCTCCGCGGCAAGGGCGCGCGCGATGAGCGCCATCTGATATTCGCCGCCGCTTATTTTGCTGCACAGCTTATCCCGCAGGTGCGCGATGCCCACCAGCGCAAGCGCCTCGTCCGCGGCGCGCTCGTCGCGCTCCTTCGGCATCGAAAGCTCGTTCATGTGCGCGCTGCGCCCCAGCAGCACCATCTCGCGCACGGTGTAGACAAAGGAGGATAGCTTCGCCTGCGGCACATATCCGACACGGCGCCAGAACTCCTTCGGCCGCAGCTTTTTTATATCGACGCCGTCGAGATACGAAGCCCCCGCGCTCCACGGACGCAGTCCCAGCATGCACTTCATGAGCGTAGTCTTTCCCGCGCCGTTGGCTCCGAGGATACAGAGGATGTCCGGCTCACTGACGCTGAAATTTATGTCGCAGAGGTTTTCCTCTCCCTCGGAGTAGCTGAAACAGCCGCCGCGCACCTCAAACTGCGCGGTGCTGTTGGCCGCCTGCGCGGAATTTCCTCCGCGTTTGCTGCCGATATCCAAAACCTCCCCGCCGCGCAAGCATTCGGAGGCGCCGTCCCTCTTCATGCCCTTATTCCCCCCGTCTTTCGCAGCAGGACGATAAAGAACGGCGCGCCGATGACGGCCGTCAATATCGAAGCCGGTATCTCGGAGGCGGTAAGGCTGCGCGCCGCGGTGTCTATCGCAAGCATAAAGAGCGCCCCCAGCGCCATGCTAGCGGGGATGACGCAGCGGTTGTCGTTTCCGAAGATCATGCGCGCCGCGTGCGGGATGAGCAGCCCCACCCAGCCGATTAGGCCGCACATCGAGACGACGGAGGCCGTGATCATCGCCGCGCCCGTTATCACAAGCAGCCTGACACGCTTTACGTTTATCCCCAGTGATGTCGCCTCATCCTCGCTGAGCGTCATCGCGTTGAGCTTCCAGCGGAAGAGCCAGATCACCGCCATTCCGGCGGCGATCAGCGGCGCGCCCATCGCGAGGCTCGCGCGCGTCGTTCCCGACAGGCTGCCCATCAGCCAGAAGGTTATCGACGGCAGCACATCCTGCGGGTCGGCGGCGTACTTCACAAGCGATACGAGCGCGGAGAAGAGCGCGCTGACGACCATGCCCGCCAATATCATCATGATCACCGAGGAGGAGCCGCGCACGCGGCTCACAAAGACGACGAGAGCCACAGCGGCGATTCCCGCGGCAAGCGCAAAAAGCTGCACGAGGAACGAGGGCAGCCCCATCAATATACCCAAAACCGCGCCGAAAGAGGCGCCAGTCGCGACGCCCAGCGTATCGGGCGTCGCCAGCGGATTGGAAAAGAGCGCCTGAAAGGCGCCGCCCGCGACGCCGAGCCCCGCGCCGGCGAGCATGGCGAGCAGTATGCGCGGCAGGCGGATATTGATTATCACATCGCGCACCATTTGCGGCGGCTCTCCGCAGCCCAGCCAGGGACAGAGCACGGAAAGGGTCTCTCCGATAGAGAGGGGAAATCTCCCGACGGTGACCGCTGCCAGCGGGGCGGCGACGAGAAGTGCCGCCGTAAATGCGATAAGCGCCGTTCTTCCCTTCATCGGCTACTTCGTGAAACCGGCGGCGGAAGCGCGTCCCTGGTTGTACATCTGTTTTATCTGCGTTTCGCTGAGCGTAATGCCGTAGAGCCTCTTATAGTAGTCGCGGACCTCTTTTTTCATGTCGATATTCTTGAAGAGTGCCGGATAGACCTTCTGCGCCATCCACATCAGCGTCACGGGGGTGTCGGCGCCGGGAGTGTAGCTCCGGTACGTCCCCAACGGCATCTTGTAGACGGCGCGCTCCTTCACCGCCTTCACGTTGTCCCAGTTGTGGCCGCCGATCCTGTTCTTATAGAGGTCGTCCGGCAGCGCTGGGGTAAAGTTGGTGATGAAGATAACGTCAGGGTTCCATTTGTAGACCTGCTCCATCGTGATCATGGCGTTGGAGTTGTCTGCGGGCACCTCCTCCGCGGCGTTCTTCGCCCCCACCGCTTCGCACCAGTACTGGCCGAAAAAGCTCCGGCCCGACGTCACCATACGCTTGTCGTCGTACTGGAAGAGGAAGAGCACCTTTTTACGCTCCTCCGGCTTTATTTTTTCAACTTTCTTTTGAATGTCGGCGTAGACCTTTTTACTGTAGGCGGAGACCTCTTTGCTCTTCGCGCTTTCCGGGAATATCTGGCTCAGCGTCTTTATCCATTCGTCATAGGTCCGCAGAACGTCGTAATTCCACTTCGTCGGCGAGATCGCCACCGCCGGTATTCCGGCGTTCTTTATCATCTTTCCCATCTCTTTGCTGCCAGCGAGGTAAAATATGAGGTCGGGACGCAGCTTCATCAGCTCCTCGATGTTGAGGTCGAGCCCCGCGGTGTATTCCGTGCGCGCCTTCAATATTTCGGGAAAGAGCTCGCCGAGCAGGCCGGCCTTCGCAGCGCCCATCGACGCGGGGGGAATGCCCACCAGTTTCTCCGCCGAACCGAGAAAGACCGTCACCACCGATGGGAATGGCAGTATGCCGACCACCGCGATACGCTCGATCTTCTCCGGCAGCGCGACCCTGTCGCCGTTTTCATCCGTTATCACGCGCGCGGCCTCCGCGCCGGCGCAGTTCGCCAATATCATCACGCCCATCAGCAGCGCGGCAAAGATTTTCATAACGCAAGCTCCCTCTCTATCCATCTGTTAAACTCTCCGCCCATTATGAGCGGGATCTTATCTCTGAATATGCGCCCCGAATAGCCCTCGTGCGGCAGCGCGATGAAACGGCAGTAGTGCTTCGGTAGCGCCGGTTTATAGAGCGGATCGACGATCACGAGGCGCGCCTCACGCAGCGCGCGAAAGACCTCGTCCTCGTCAGGGGAGTCAAGCGGCGCGAGCATACGGACGTTGCGCATCGCATAGTCGCGCTCCAGCGCGCGGGCGATAGAGGCGCTCTGTACCGGCTCCCCGATCACGAAGACCTTGCCGCCCGGCTCCGTTATCGGCAGCGGCAGCGATAACCCGCCGCTCCTTTGCGCAGCCTCCTCTGTGAGCGAAAAGAGCTCGCGCGTCACCGAATCGCCTACCGGCAGGCCGGTGACCGAGGGGGTGCCATATATCTCGCGCAGCGCCTCGGCCAAAGGCGCGCCGCAGGAAGAGACGACGACGTTGACGTGGGCGCGGCCCGCGTTCATAAGTTCCTCCCACGGACTGCCCATCGCCCAGCAGCTGTTGACGTGAAAACCGGCATCCTCAAATACCATTTTCATCGCCTCGACATTGCCGAACGCGGCAGACGCATCAGTTGGCCTGTCTCCTTGGGAAATTTTTAATGTCCCGGCTTCGCCGGAACTGGGGGCGGCGCGCACGGAAAAGTCGAGCGGCGTCACGCCGAGCAGATTGACCGAGGGACGTTCTCCCTCCGCCAGCGGCGGCGGCGTCAGCCCAGGATTGCAAAAGCGGCGCGCGACGGCGGCGAGGGCCATCCCCGCGCCGACATTATATGAGTTCATTCCATTGGTGGCGAAGCCAAAGGTCGGAATGCCGGTGCGTTCCTCGATAACGTGGGCGATTCCCTTGAAATCGGTGCCCATCATCATCGGTATAGGCGTTCCCGCAAGCGCGATGAAGCGCGGCCGCAGCTCTTCCGCGGCGCGGCAGACGTCGCCGATCAACTTTTCCTCGTCGCCCATCAGCGCCTCAACCTCGGCGAGCGCCGAGATGAATACCAGCGAAGGGATATCATACCAGCGCGGCTCGTCGTGCGTGTTATAGGTCGAATTGCAGCCGGAGGCGTCGTGCATCACCGTCATGCCGCCCATCTCATAGAGCGCCGAACAAACGCCCGAGACGTCGGCGGTATAGGTGGAGAGGATCGCGCAGGTCTGTCTCAACAGCAGCACCCCCATCCCTTTATCTGAATTATCTTTTTAGTATCCTTTTCATTGATCACTGCGTCGCAGATAGCCTCCGCGAGATGGACGATCCCGTCGAACCCCCAAAAGCCGCCGCCCTCGAGCATATTGACAAAATAGGGGGTATCGCAGAAATAGGCCGCCTTCTGGCCGATGGCGACGACCTTTTCCTTACCATCGCCGGCCTCCGCTGCGGCAGCGCGCGCGCCGCCGGCGCGCAGCACCATCTTCGGATGCACCGTCGCGCAGAGCTCAAGCTCGGGATACCGCTCCCTCAGACGTTCAAAGACCGGACGCTCTTCCGGTATAAAGACGTCGGCATAGACGGTGCGCACTCTGACGCCGTGTTCCAGCAGCAGCTCCGCGAGCCCCAGGGGGCGCGGCGTCGCCGTATAGTCTATCGTCACCGGCGTCTCCCCAAGAAGCCTCGCGGCGGTCGATACCGCGCATTCCGCCTCCGCCTCAAGCAGCGCCGTATCTATCATCGGGATGTCAAGATAGCCGGCCAGCTTTTCAAGGTTCTCCCTGATCTCTTTATAATCGTAACTCAGCGGCAGATATAGGTAATCCATCGCCGCCCGTTCTTTCAGGTCGCGCACCGCGGGGATCGCTGGCGGCATGTAGGCGATATTAAGCCGGCTGTGCGCCATCCTCTGATATTCGCGGAATGAGCGGCAGCGTGTGATATCACGCAGCTCGAAGCCCGCGCCGCGCAGCATGCGCACGAAATCCGCGGAATCTTCCGTCGGGTAGTTGTTGCCGATTATGTTGACACACTTCTCGTCGCGGATATTCTGCCGCGTGAGAAAACTGTAAAGACGCATGCGCACCATCGGGTCCGGAGGCGTCTTCGTCTTACGCATTATCGGGTACATATAGCAGTCGGTGAAAAAGAGCTGCGGAAAACGCTCGCGCAGCTTCGCATAGACATAATCGAGGTCACAGCCCATAAAGTGGTGCACACAGCTCGTAAAGACAAGCACCGCCTTCGGCAGCTTCGGCAGTTTGCGGAGCACGTCGGTCACCCCGTCGATGATCAGGGCCTCCATATCGCCGTCAAGGACGTTGTTCTCGCAGACGGCGATCGTCGAAAAGCGGTCCTGCGCCCCCATTTCCGCCGCCGTCAGCACTACGCCGCGCAGGCAGCCCTGAGCGCAGACGAATATCTGGTGGCTCTCCGGCAACAGCATTCCCGTGTGAACGATGTTCCACAGGCCGCGCGCCGGCGAGCCGTATTCGACGCCATACTCATAGGGAGTAAGGGAGGCCGTGTCTTTTATCTTTACAGAGGCCCCGCTCCAGTCGGTATTGTGAAGGTCTATCATCTTTACTCGCCGCAGGCGGCGAAAACACGCCGCGCAAGCTCTCGGTACTCTTCCGCCATCGGACTGTCCGGAAAGGCCTCCAGCACCGTCTGACAGCGTTCCTCCGCCTGCTGGACGACGGGGCTGAAGCTGAGCGCGCCAACCACCCGCGACTCGACGTCGGCGGCGAGCTCCGCCACCTTCTCCTCTTCGCGCGGCACATTACGGCGGTTGAGGATCACGCCGCCAAGAGTCGCGTAGCCGCGTGAGCGGAAGTTCGCCACCGCCGCGGCGATGTTGGCCGCCGCGTGGATCGCCATATTCTCGCCGGAGGTGACGACGAATACCTTTTCCGCGTAGCCCTCGCGGATCGGCATCGCGAAACCGCCGCAAACCACGTCGCCGAGAACGTCGTAAATCACCGCGTCCGGCTGATAGATCTCAAAGGCGCGCTTTTCCTTCAGCTTTTCCATCGCGGCGATGATGCCGCGCCCGGCGCAGCCCAGCCCTGGCGCGGGGCCGCCAGCCTCGGCACAGAGTACGCCCGCGAAACCCGGAGTCACCATCTCTTCCAGCGTGAGGGCGACCCCTTTTTTCTTGATCAGCTCAAGCACCGTAGACACCGCCCTGCCGCCGCGCAGATTCACCGTCGAATCGGCCTTCGGATCACAGCCAATCTGCATCACGCGCATACCGGACTGCGCAAAAGCCGCCGCTATATTCGAAGCCGTCGTCGACTTCCCGATGCCGCCCTTGCCGTAAATCGCGATCTTTATCATCTTCCACACCCCTCAGAATAAAAAAACCCTCCGCCCGCCGGACGAAAGGAGACAATGGCGACCGCTGGGGACCCCATCTCTTTTTATGTTACGCCTTCCGACTCCGAACGAATCATCGTCAATTCAGAACGATTTTTATTTAAAATTCAGCCACAGGTGAATCTTAGCATAAGACAGAGACAGCGACAAGAGGCCTGGGATAGAGTTTACGATACCCAAGAGATCTGCCGCCGATTTAAGCGATTTTGCCTATACTTATAGGCAAGGCACGACAGAAAAGAAGTAAAACTGTGACGGCGGCGGTAAAAGCTAAGCCTCCTGTTCCCGTTTCCTGGAAATCATCTCCATAAGCAGAGATGCCGTGATGCCCATAAAGAGGCCCAGCAGTCCGGCCAGGCAAAGTATCTTCAATCCGCCGCGCGATACCGGTTTACGGGACTGGATCGGCTTCTCCACGATTTTGATCGGGTCGGTCGCCTCGACGGTGGTGATACGCGAGAGCTGGTATTTCTTGGAGAGGTCCACATACGACTCCTGCAAGGTAGTCTTTTCACGCTCCAGACGCGCGACCTCTGTCTCCATACCAAGTAACTTCGCATACATCGCCGCGTGTTCTTTTTTTAGGCTGGACGTCTTTGCTTTCAGGTCTTTTATTGAGGCGTTAAGCGATGATATTTCCAACTGGGTATCCGCTAAAACCTTCTTAAGATATGAATACTGATTATTCAGCAGCTCTTCCTCTATGTTCAGCTCCCGCAGACTCTTAAGTTCGGAATCGCTGAGGCTCTTGGAGAGAAAATTCCAGAGCGCCTCCTTGCTCATCCCTTTGGACAAAGATTTCGTTTCTCTCTCCAAAGAGAGCAGCTTCTCCGCGGCCTTTGCCTTTGCCATAAGCGGCGGCAGCGCGACTACGTCTTTGTTATATTCGGAGAGGAATTCGGAATAGAGCGTTTCCGTCGTCTGCAGCTGCGCCTTGAGCATGGGGATGGAGTCGGCCCTCTGGGCGGCGAGTAGTTTGTCTTCGGTCTTTTCCAGATCAGCTTTGACAGTCTTTACCGACTCGCCGATGAATTCAAAAGAGGAACCGGCGCGGTCGACAAAGTGCTGGGCGTTGCGTTTAATGAATAGCGAGCTCCAGATGTTCAGCGCGTCCATCGCCCTTTTGGGGTCTTTATCTTTGAAGGATACGGTCATGGTCATCTGATTGGGTATCTCTTTGGCGGATTCCGCGGATTTAGCCAGCTGGACCTTCATTTTGCGGCGCATGTCGTCCGTCGTCGGCCGGTCTTCCGTCTTTTCGTCGGCGTAAGCTCGGTTTATCACGTCGTTCAGCAGATCCTCCGCCGTCGCGAGCGTAATATAGGTATCAGGGGTGAGCATGACGCCGCCGCGGCCCTCCGTATCTATCTCGGAGGGTATGGGAGGCAGAAAGAGCAGCGTCGCGCGGCTTTCATAGGATCGCGGCGTCACCGTCAGGTAAGCGGAAGCACAGACAAGACAGACCGCGATAAAGGCTACGATCAGCTTTTTATGCTTCCACAAAGAATCGATGATATCGACCAAATCTATCTCAGAATCATCTCGCCAGCCGTCAAAATCATTACGCATGACAGGATGTGTTTCCTTGTCCAACAAAACCCGCTCCCTTTATAAAAAATCTACTAAATATTTCAGCAATATTCCCAATGTATTCCTTATTATACGTTGCCCCGTATTATCAGGCAAATTTTATATTTTGTCAATAACTTACTACATTGACTGAGGATTTGAAGGTATTTTATTACAGACAATAATAGCCCCAATTTGTAAGGTATTTCTTACATGGGAGTGAGAAACGTTTGACAATAGGAGACAGAATAAAGAAAGTCCGCAGGTATAACGGAATGACGCAGGAAAAACTCGCAGAATTACTCGGTGTTTCGCGGGTTACGATTTCTTCGTGGGAAAATGATGAAAACGCTCCTACCGCTGACAATGTCATTTACCTCTCTGAAATATTTCACATATCAACCGATTATTTATTAAAAGACGCTGTCAAACCTAACGCCGAAGAGCTTGAAAGGGCATCCGCAACAAGACAGGACGAAATATTTCTTAAATTATTCCAGGCATTCAGCCCCGCCGAACGCGACGAGGTGATAAAATTCATGCGCTATAAGGAATTTTTGTCGAAGGAAAGACTGTAATTAAGAGTTCACATTAAAAAGGTGCAGACAGTGGCTGAACAACAGCCGCCGACCGTAAAGCCATCAATATTTACAACTGCCTGCTCCGCACACGCGTACATGAAACAAACAGCCGAAACTGCATATGTTCCAGCCTGCGTAAAACGAGATACCCAGTCCTCAATAATAAAAGTATCTATCAGCCGAGTAGCGCCAACATAAAACGCGGCGGTGAACATCATCGGTTCCTCCACTCAATCCTGCTCAGCGGCCTGTGATCGGCCATGAGGGACAGGCCCGATATGTAAATGATAAACACTACCTGACGGATCAGCTTTGATAAGCGTACAGCCGCCTGTAAGGTATCATGGACGGACAAAAACGGCGGGGCCGGCATTCTCTCCGGCCCCGCTGTTACCTATTCCACATACTTTTTAAATTCGCCGTATCCCTCTTTGTCCATATCTTCGTAGGGAATGAAACGCAGGGCGGCGCTGTTTATGCAGTAGCGCGTGCCGTTCGGCGACTCGCGGTCACCGGTGAAGACGTGGCCGAGGTGTGAATCTCCCGCGCGGCTGCGCACCTCGGTACGGCGCATGCCGAATGAGCCGTCCTCTTTATAGATTATCGCGCCGTCGTCGATGCCCTTCGTAAAGGCCGGCCAGCCGCAGGAGCTGCCGTACTTGTCCTTTGAGGAGAAGAGCGGCTCTCCCGTTACGATATCGACATAGATGCCGCGCTCTTCGTTATTATAATACTCGTTGTCGAAGGGCGGTTCGGTGGCGCTTTTCTGGGTGACCGCGTACTGCCTCTCCGTCAGCCTGTTTTTCAGCTCGTCGTCCGCCGGCTTAAGGTAGGGTGCGGCATCGACTTTGATATCTTTCGCCTCTTCCATCTCCTCACGCGAGATGTGGCAGTACCCGCCGGGATTTTTCGTAAGATAATCCTGATGGTACTCCTCCGCCCGATGAAAGATCCGCAGCGGCTCGATAAGCACATAGAAACCGCCCTCAGCGCGCCCTTTCTCGATATCGGCGACACGCCGGGCGACGGCCTCCGAGGCGTCGTCCGCAAAGAAGACGCCAGTCTGATACTGAGTACCTACGTCATTGCCCTGACGGTTTTCCACGCCCGCATCGATTATCTTGAAGAAGGCGAAGAGCAGCGTCTCAAGCGACACCCTCTTCGGGTCGTAGACGACACGCACCGTCTCCTTATAACCGGTCGTACCAGTACAGACCTGCCTGTAATTTACCTCGTCGTCCGTCCGGCCGTTCGCGTAGCCGGATACGGCGTCAATCACTCCCGGTATGCCCTCCATGTATTTCTCAAGCCCCCAGAAGCAGCCTCCAGCAAGGTAGATAACCTCTTCTCCAGTTTTTTTCGTATATGTTGGATCTTTTACCACTGTCATCCGCGCCTCCTTTGAATGAGTCTTTCCATTATCTTCCCTGGATTCAGCCGCGCGCAGCGTAAAAACCGCCGCGCCGACGACCAATATCAACGAGAATACCAGAAGCTGAAATATGTTCTTTCTCATTGGCTCCTCCCTAAATCGTAATAATTATTGTTTCGTAATTATTGTAACACTAATTATTACATTTAGAAAGAGCCGGCGGCGAATAAGATGGCAGAATTTTTACAGTATGAATATTACCTAAGCAAAGGCAGATCGCCGGTCAGTCTGTTGACGAGTTTTTTCGCGCCGCATATCCCGATCCCGAAATAATGGAGTTCGTCCTCTTCCACGGCGGCGGATTTCTCGATGTATTCTTCGTAATTTTTACAGCTCTGAGTGACGTCGGAGAAATCCACCGTCAGCAGCGCGGAAAACTCCGGTTCGTAGAGTTTGGCTCTTATGGCGCGCAGTTTTTCCTTGCCGGCGCGCAGTATCGGCACGGGGAACTTGATCACGCCAAGGTGCGCCCGGCCGCTCTTATCAAACACATCCGGGCCGACGGTCTCCGGCCGGTGTCTTCCCAGCGTGATACCGATGATCCCCGCGGTGTTCGCGATGAGCCCCAGAGGCAGCTCCTCGTCTATCACCATCACGCATTTTTCATTCTGACCTTCCATAGTTGAGTCACGCATCTCCCTTTGACGGCGCGGCGCCGGAACAAAATATCCGCTGATACTGTTTTGGCGTCACACCGGTAAATTCCTTGAAAAAATTGGTGAAATGGCTCTGATCGGCAAAACCCGCCAGGTCGGCGGCCTCGACGGGCGGCACTCCGCCTTCGAGAAAGCGTTTAGCCCTGCCGAGCCGCACGGTCTGGAGATAGCGGTATGGCGAGAGCCCCGTCTCCTTAGTAAACGAGCGTATAAGGTAAGACTTGCCATATCCGGTCAGCGCCGTGAGGTCGCCGAGGGCGACATTCTCCGCGAAATGCTCTTCCAGATAGCCACAGGCCAGCCGTATCCGCTCATCGCCGCCTCCGCGTTCGCTTCGCGGCGCGGCGCACTCCTCGATGAGCTGCTCAAGCAGAAAAAATAGCGCCTCCTCCCGCTCCATTTTCGGAGCGCGCGCCGCCACGGCGTCGTAGAGAGCCGCCAGCGGCTGAGCGATGTCGCTCTGAAAGAGCACGTTCTTCGTGAAACAGAGCTCCTCAGCGCCAAGCCCCGTTTCTCGCAGCAGCCGTGAAAGCACCTGCGGCCCGATATTCACGGCACGGTAATCAAGAGCTTCCCCGCCAAGCGGCGAGCAGCAATGGTTGTCGCGCGGATTAAAGAGGACGATATCCCCCGCCGACAGGTCGTACTCGGCGCCGCGGCACCAGAGGTGGCGTCCGCCGCCAATCATCAGCCCGATCACATAGCAGTCGTGAAAGTGATTCGGAAACTTCTGCACTATCCCGCTGAGCCTGTACGTCTCGATCTCTAAATCGCCGTCGTAATAGACTCGGCGCTCTTCTCCCTCGGCCGTCATGATAGGCATCCCTCCCCGACACAGCCATACTACCACACACGCCGCCGCCTTTCTTGAACGATATTACACCCGCCGCGCGCGAACAAAAAAAGAGAGGGAAAAATCCCCCTCTTAAACTTTTACATGCCAACCGCGCAGTCCGTCAGTCGATAATCTTCGCGATCTCGCTGACATCTTTGCGTTTCTTCTGGCGCACGCTCTCGTCCGCCGCATATCCGACCGCCACGACCGCGCGCACGGTGTCGCCCTCCGGCAGCCCCAGCAGGGCTTTCACCTCGGCGTCGTTGAAGGTGCCGATGACGCAGCAGCCCAGCCCCTGCTCCGCCGCCTCAAGGATGAGATAGGCCGTCGCCATGCCGACGTCTCCTTCGGAGTAGCGCTTCGAGTCGTAATGTTCAACGACTAAAGGCATCAGCACGGGCGCCGCCTCCTCGGCGACAACGATAAATGCCGGAGCCGCCTCCGCCCATTTGTTAAGTCCGATCTCCTGCACCAGCTTCGCGAGCGCGCCTCTTTTCTCGTCGTTTGTGACGATGACAAACTTCCAGGGCTGACTGTTGCAGGCCGAGGGAGCCAGCGAGGCCGCTTTCACGCAGCGCACCAACAGTTCGCCGTCTACCGCCTTATCCTTAAAATTGCGGCAGCTCTGACGGCGTTGTGCCAGTTCGTAAAAATCTTTCATTGGTATGCCTCCTTATAATCAAACGATCCGCCGCGGCAAAACCTGACGCGTTTATCTCACAGGTCAGATCTGCCGGCAGCGGCTAAAACTCGAGCGTCTGGCCGGGAGCCAGGATCACGATCTCCGTCCCCAGCAGGTCGGCCTCGGCGACGGCCATCGAAAAGTCTTCAGGGTCGGCCTTTATCTTCGGGAAGGTGTCATAGTGCATCGGGATCGCCTTGATCGGATGAATAAAGTCGGCGGCGCGCGCCGCGTCAGTAATATCCATCGTGAAATAGCCGCCGATCGGCAGGCAGGCAACGTCGATCTTCTCCGCCTCAAGCAGTTTCATCTCCATCGTCAGCCCCGTGTCACCCGCGTGGTAGACCCTCTTGCCGTCCACCTCAATGACGAAACCGCAGGCGACGCCGCCGTAGCGCGTCTCGCCGTCCTCAATGATAGGATCGCCGTGCCAGGCGGGGGTGAGCTTCACCTTGCCAAAGGGAAACTGCGCGCGTCCGCCGATATGCATCCCCTCGGTCTTGACACCCTTAGAGGCGAGCCAGGCCGCCGTTTCGTTGCATGTATAGACGGTCGCGCCCGTGCGCAGGGCTATCTCGATGGTGTCGCCCAGATGGTCGCCGTGAGTGTGGGTGAGGAAAATCGCGTTGATATCGGTGAAATCGGCCGCCTTAGCCGCCGCCTTGGGATTGCCTGTAAGAAATGGGTCGATGAGCCCCTTGAGCCCCGTACCCTCAATGTAAAATGCGCTGTGTCCAAGATAACGAAGTTTCGGCATAAATTATACCTCCATGCACTAAATTTATTTTTATCCGTTACTGCTTAACTATTATAATGTATCTCAATAAAAATAAATATGGTATATTTGCCGAAGAAGATTTTTTACAGACCTGTGGCCTTTACGGAACTTTGCCGCCTTCGCCACGCAGATATATTTTTCAGTATATAATAATGATATAATTACGATATGGAGATGATATAACATGTTTATAAAACCTTCGACCGCACTGCGCAATGAATATAACGAAATCGCCGAGCTATGCAAAAAAGAAGATTCCCCCGTTTTTCTAACAAAGAACGGCGAAGGCGACCTCGTGGTGATGAGCGTTGAACACTACACCAGACGCGAGATGATGCTTGACCTGCGCGAAAAACTGCTGCGCAGTGAGGCGGAGCGGCTCGCAGGCTGCCGGAGCTATTCCGTCGACGAGGTGAGCACACGGCTTAAAGAGCTGATTGATGAATAGTTTCGAGGTACGCTTCCTTGAGGCGGCTCTCACCGACCTGGAGGAGATCATCATCTATATCGCCGCGGAAAGCAGGGACGCCTCAAAAGAGCTGCACCATCTTATCATCAAGCACGCGAACGAACTTTCAGCGTTTCCCTGCCGTGGAGCCAGAATTCCGGATGAAAAAATCGCCGCTATGGGCTTTCGCTGTGTTCCGGTTGGGAAATACCTCATCTTATACAAGGTGGAAGAGGCCACCGTATTCATCCATCGCGTGCTTGACGGCAGACGCAGCTGTCCGGGGATATTCTCCTGAACAGTCAGACAGCAATGAAAAAACACAATATGGAGATGATAAAATGACGGCTCCGGTAAAGGCTAACATCGGGATGGACCTTGTCGATCAGATAGATATCCGCGTCGGCACGATAAGGACTGTCGAAGATGTCGCAAATTCAAAAAAACTTGTAAAACTCGGCGTCGATTTTGGCGGTTTTACAAGGACCATACTGGTGGGGATGAAGGGCGAGAGGGAAGATCCCAAAGAGGTCGAGGGGAAACAGGCCCTCTTCATCGTCAATTTAGAGCCAAGAAAGATGGCGGGAGAGCTCTCCGAGGGGATGCTTTTTGACATCGGCTATGCGGACAAAATCACACCCGTGCTCGCGCAGCCCGAAAAACCGGTGCCTGACGGCACAAGGGCGGGATAAGAGAGAATTACGCGCAAGAATCTCTCTATTGTAAATGTTCCCGCCTCCACCGCAAAGTAACCATGAGCAAAGGCTATTTTTTTTAGGGCCGCTGCCCCATTTGACCATTTTCGTGGTCTCACGAAAATGGTCGGGAACCTCAGAACCGTAACGGTAAAAAACGCTTATACACAATCAAGCCGCCGCATCTCTGCGGCGGCTTGATTGTGTCTTATCTTCTATCGCTATTAAACCAGCGGCTCGATCGTCTTGATCGAAAGCTCTTCGAGCTGCTTCGCCTCGACCTCGGAGGGAGCCTCCGTCATCGGGCACTGGGCCTTCTGATTCTTCGGGAAGGCCATAACGTCGCGGATCGACTTGCTGCCCGTCATCAGCATGACGAGGCGGTCAAGGCCGATGGCCAGTCCGCCGTGCGGCGGCGTGCCGTAGCTGAGGCCGTCGAGCAGGAAGCCGAAACGCTCCCTGGCCGCCTCCGGCGTGAAGTTCAGCGCCTGGAAGGCCTTCTGCTGCATCTCGGGGTTATGTATCCTTATCGAACCGCCGCCCAGCTCCGTTCCGTTGAGGACCACGTCATAGGCGCGGGAGCGCACCTTGCCGGGTTCGCTGAGCAGGTACTCCATATCCTCGTTCATCGGCGCGGTAAAGGGGTGGTGGACGGCGGTATAGCGACCCGTCTCATCGTCCCATTCAAAGAGCGGGAACTCCGTCACCCAAAGGAAGCGGAAGCCCTCCTCCACCAGCCCGCGCTCGCGTCCGAGCTCAAGGCGGATCTGCCCCAAAATCTCGCAGGCCCTGCGCCAGCTCTCGTCGGCCATGATAAAGAGCGCGTCGCCGTTTTCGATCCCCGAAAGCTCCTTAAGCTTCGCGATACGGCCCTCGTCAAGGAACTTCACGAGCGGCCCCTTGAGCTCGCCCTCCTTGACCTGGAAATTCGCCATACCCTTCGCGCCCAGCGCCTTCGCGCGTCCCTCGAGATCCGAGAGCTCCTTGCGCGAGAGCGCCGCGCCGCCGGGCAGGCGCAGCCCCTTGATCGTGCCGCCGCCGGTGACCAGCGCCGCGAAGGGATTCTCGCCGCCGGCGAAGACCTCCTCAAGCGGCACCATCTCCAGCGGGATACGCATATCGGGCTTGTCGATGCCGTACTTGTTCATCGCTTCGTCCCAGGTCATGCGCAGGAAAGGCGTCTTTACCTCCACGCCCTTGATCTCCTTGAAAAGCCCCGCGAGATAATTCTCGACGAGCGTCATAATATCCTCTTCGGTGATAAAGCTCATCTCAAGGTCTATCTGCGTGAACTCCGGCTGCCGGTCGGCGCGCAGGTCCTCGTCGCGGAAACACTTGACGATCTGCATATAGCGGTCACAGCCGCTGACCATCAGCAGCTGCTTGAAAAGCTGCGGCGACTGCGGCAGCGCGTAAAACTTGCCTGGGTTGACGCAGCTCGGCACAAGATAATCGCGCGCGCCCTCCGGCGTAGACTTCGTAAGCATCGGCGTCTCGACCTCGATAAAACCGTTATCGCCGAAATAATTGCGCGTATAACGCGTCACTTCGTGGCGCGTCCTGAGATTCGCCTGCATCGACTCGCGGCGCAGATCGAGGTAGCGGTACTTCATGCGCAGATCCTCGTTGACGCTGTCGGCGTTATCCAGCTCGAAGGGTATCAGCTTCGCCGGCGCGAGCACGATAAAGTCGTCGACCAACAGCTCGACGGCTCCCGTAGCAAGCTCGGGGTTCTCCGTACCCTCGGGACGGCGGCGCAGCCTGCCCCTCACGGCAAGCACATACTCGCTGCGCAGCGCGCCCGCGCGCTCGTGCGCCTCGGCGTTCAGTTCGGGGTTGAAAACAACCTGCGTCACACCCGTCTTGTCCCACAGCTCAATAAAAATTATCCCGCCAAGGTCGCGGCGGCACCTGAGCCAGCCGTTAAGTACAGTCTCTTTTCCTGCGTCCTCAAGGCGCGGAGCCCCGCAATACATGGTTCTTTGCCAGGAGGCGTCATAATGTCGGTCCATCGGTCATCCCTCTTTATCTGAAAATATTCTCTATGATTATTTAAGCTTATTGACGATCTGCTCCACCGTCAGCTCTTCCTGCACGCCCTCTTTAAGATCCTTCAGAGTGACGACGCCTCTCTCCACCTCGCTCATGCCGAGGATACAGGCGTACTCCGCGGAGGCGCCCGCCGTCTTCATCTGCCCCTTCATCGCCCTGCCCATATAATCCATATCGGCGGAGATGCGGTTCATGCGCAGCGTGCGCATCAGGCTCATCGCGTCAAGACGTGCGTCGGGCTCGGCGGCCACCACATAGACCTTATTCTCCGGCTTCCTGCCGAAAGAGCAGCCCTGCGCCTCCATCGTAAGGATGACGCGCTCGATGCCGGAGGCGAAGCCAACGCCCGGCACATGCGGACCGCCGATCGCCTCGGAGAGATTGTCATAACGCCCGCCGCCGCAGACCGCGTTCTGCGAGCCGAGATCGCCGGAAAGAATCTCATAGGCCGTCTTCGTATAATAATCCAGGCCGCGCACCAGGCGCTTGTCGTGCTTGACCACCGCGCCGATCTTATCCAGGCCGCGCTGCAGCTGCTCAAAGTGCTCCTTGCACTCATCGCAGAGGTGATCCATCACCGAGGGCGCGCCCTCCGTGATCTCCTTGCATATCGGGCTCTTACAGTCCAGAATCCGCAGCGGATTACGGTCAAAGCGGCTCTTGCAGGAATCGCAGAGCTCGTCGAAGCGCGGCCTCAGATACTCCTGCAAAGCCTTGCGGTAGACCGGACGGCACTTGGGGCAGCCGACCGAATTAAGCACCACCTGTAAATTCGAGAGACCGAGACGGCGGTAAAGCTCCATCGAAAGGTCTATCACCTCAAGATCCACAAAGGCGTCCTGCGCGCCGAGCGCCTCGATATCGAGCTGCACGAACTGGCGGTAGCGTCCCTTCTGCGGACGCTCATAACGGAACATCGGCCCGATACTCCAGAGCTTCGCGGGCTGCGTGCCCTTACTCATCTCATTCTCCAGATAAGAGCGCACCATCGAAGCGGTCAGCTCCGGGCGCAGAGTAATGCTGCGGCCGCCCTTGTCCGTGAAGGTGTACATCTCCTTCTCGACGACGTCCGTCGTCTCGCCGACTCCGCGGCAGAAAAGCTCCGTATGCTCGAAGATGGGAAGATGTACCTCTCTATATCCATAATCATCCGCAACATTGCGGCACATCTGCGTTACATAGGCCCACTTCCAAGACTCGTCGCCAAGTATGTCCCTTGTTCCACGCGGCGCCTTGACTGCTTCCATCCCAACCGCCTCCCGGTAAGTTTTTGATTGACCAGCAGGACTCCTCCGCGCGGCCATAAAAGCCGCCGGCCCGCCCCTCGGAAAAAATAATTCCCGTTATTCAAATGAATATAATACTTCATAAGTACATAGCAAGACAAGACAAAAGAGAAAAATTTTTTACCTTTTACCCTTTATCGCTCATCTTGCCACACCGCAAACAAAGAGCAAAAGAGACGGCCGCCGTCACTCCGGCAAACCGGAGACACACAGCCTTTGGGAGAGGGTACAAGCTGCTCAAACGGCTGTGATTTCTCCCTTTTGTATGCTAAAGTAAGACCGGATGCGGAAAAACAGAACCTTCCGCACTCTCTGTGCACACAACTAAAAAATAAAAAACGCCGACTGGACAAAACACTGCGGCGTCAAAAACATACGCGTAAAACCCTGCCCCACGCCGCCGCGCGGCGGGCCGGAAAGAAAGAGGAGACGTAAATGTCCAGAACCACACGCCGCAACACCGAACTGCATTTCTACTCGCCGAGGCTGCTGGAAAAACTGCGCACCCTGCTGAAAGTCAAAGCCGCGCTCGTGGAGGCGCCCGCCGGATTCGGCAAATCCACCGCCGTATGGGACAGACTCAACGACGCCCGGCAAAAAGGGAGCTGCGTCATATCGCTGCTCTGCCATGAAGAGCCCGCCGCGGACATCTGGCGCCGCTTCTGCGCGGCCATCGGCGAAATATCCCCCCAAACCGCCGCCGCTCTCTCGTCCTTCGGCGTGCCTGACCAGGACACCGCTGGCGCGGCCGCCGCGCCGCTCGCGGAGATGAAATGCGGCGAAGAGACCTGCCTCCTGCTGGACGACTTCCAAAAATGGGAGCCACGCCTGCCGCGGACCATCTGGAAAGAGCTGCTGCGGCACGAGAGCGAAAAACTGCACCTCATCGTCGTCAGCTGGCCGCTGGAGGGCTACCGAGAAGAACTCAACGGACGCTGGGAGAGACTCTGCATCGACGGCGGCGACCTGCGGCTGAGCGCCGGGGAGATTCGCCTCTACTTCAAAGCCGCCGGCTTCACCCTCGCCCCCGGCGAAGAAGAAGAGGCCGAACGACTCACGGGCGGCTGGATCATGCCGCTGCGCCTGCAAATGCTCCACTACCGCGAAAGAGGCCGCTTCCTACAGGAGGCGGACACCGAGGCCCTCTTCCGCCGCATGATCTGGGAGCGCCTCGACGCCCGCGAACAGGACTGCCTGCTGCGCCTCTCGCCCTTCGACCGCTTCACCCTGCCGCAGGCCAGGGACATCCTGGGAATCGACGGTCTGCCGGACTGGGCCGTAAAACTGTTCGACCGCCATATCTTCATCTCCCGCGCCGCGTCGGAGCAGAGCTACGAACCGCACAGCCTGCTGCTCGACTTTGTGCGCGCGCGGCGCGAGACCCTCGCGGAAGAGAGGCGGCGGGAGATACTCGAACGCGCCGCGGCGTGGAGCGCCGCGCACGGAGACCTCCTGCGCGCCTTTGAACTCTACCAGCGTCTTGGGGAATACGAAAAAATACTCGAACTCGACCTCATCTCCGTGGAGCTCGGCGAACTCCCCATGCCAAAGCGCGACCAACTGCTCCACGACGTCGTGGCGCGCCTCACAGGCGAACTGATACGCCGCTACCCGATGGCCGTGCTCAACCTCGCCTTCGAACTCTTCGCCGCCGGAGACATCCCCGCCCACTGCGCCCTCTGCGCGCGCATGGAGGCCGAATTTTCGCGAATCCCCGAAGCGGAGGGGCGCGACCGCCTGCTCGGTGAAATAGAGCTGCTGCGTTCATTCCAGCACTACAACGACATTGAGGCGATGAGCGCGAGCCACCGCCGGGCGCTGGAACTCATCGGCGGCCCCGCCTCCCTCGTGCGGCTCGACGCCATGTGGTCTATGGAAAACCCCTCCGTCCTCTTCATGTTCCACCGCGAAGCGGGGGCGCTCGACCGCGAACTCAGCTCTATGAAAAAATGCTTCCCGCACTACCTGGCCCTCACCAACGGCCACGGCAGCGGCGCTGACACCGTGATGGAGGGAGAGGTCTTCCTCATGCGCGGCGAACTGGCCGCCGCC
Organism: Cloacibacillus sp.; assembly: GCF_020860125.1. Taxonomy (NCBI): domain Bacteria; kingdom Thermotogati; phylum Synergistota; class Synergistia; order Synergistales; family Synergistaceae; genus Cloacibacillus; species Cloacibacillus sp. Next base: position 46,481 of record NZ_JAJBUX010000071.1, read on the forward strand.
GGCGACGCCGCGGGAGACGCGCTGGGACAGGCGGCGCTCAAAAAACAGACCAGCATCAAACTTGCGGCGCTCTGCCTGAAAGGGCGGATCGCCATCCTCGAGGGCGACGCCGAACAGCTGAGAAACATCCTCGACGAACTCGGCGCCCTGACAAAACACGGCGCGCAGCGATCGGAACGCGTTGAGGCGGGGCTGGCGCGCTCCCTCCTCATGGGACTGCCGGGACGCCCGGCGGAGATGGAACCCTGGCTCAAAAACGGTGAAATAGAGGGCGGCAGAGTGATGATACCGGCAGTACCATTCGCCCAGACCGTCTACGGGATCTGGCTGCTGCAGACCGGCGGCTCTCCGGCGACGGCGGAATTTCTCGCCCAGGGCCTCGCGATGGCCGCGGCCCTCAATTACTTGACCGCGGCCATCTACCTACGGCTCTACGAAGCCGTCGAACTGCTTCGGGCACAGCGGCTCGGTCACGCGGCCGCGGCCCTCAAAGAGACGCTCGCCCTGGCCCTCCCCGACCGCCTCTTCCTGCCCTTCGCCGAATGGTACGAAGAGATAGAGCCGATCCTCGAAGAATGCTGCGCCACCTCCGAGGCGACGGCCATCCGCGGACTTGCGGAGCGGCTGGCGGCGGGGCGAAAAGACATCCTCTGCGGGCAGCGCTTCACCCTCTCCGAAGCGGAGCTGCTCGTCGCAAAATGCGCCGCGCGCGGCATGCACAACGCCGAGATCGCCGAAGAGCTGAACCTCTCGCCGAACACGATAAAAAAACACCTCAAATCCATATTCAAAAAACTGGGAATAGAAGACCGACGGGATATCCCCACCCTGTAAATCAACGTAAATCGGCGTTTATACGCGCCGCTGACTTAGCTCAACAAGGGCGGAAAATCCTGCGGCAGGCGCACCCGCATGCCGCGGCAATATGGATAATTTGAAAATGTCCCCGCCCCGTGGTGGGGACATTGCCTTGCGATCGACGCACCAAAGTGCGCCTGCGGTTTTCCGCCCTTATTTCGCGTCGTCATCGACACGTCTAAACGCCGATTTCCTTCGGGCGGGAAAAAGAAATAAAGTGCGGTTTATCTTCGATAAGGTAAAAGATAAATACGATTTAGCTTCGATAGGGGAAACGATAAATCGTGATTTACCAAAGATTTCGGCTCCCTCTCTGAGGCGGCCAGGGAGCCGAAATCTTTGATTTCGTGCGATTCGGCTGGTAGTTACATCAGAGCTGTCCCGTAGGGACTGAGGGAGAGTTGACCTTAGGTTCTTCCGCGGCTTTCGCCGCGGGCTCAGTATGGCGCGGAAATCGCGCCATACTGAGCAACACTCCCTCCGTCTCGCCGCAAAGGCGTCGGCGATCCACCTTCCTCAGAGAGGAAGGCTTTAAGAAAAAACCACCGTTTATCATCGATATGGTAAAAGATAAACCGCCATTTACCGCTTTCCCAATCCCAAGGAAATCTCCCGGATACGGAACACGCCGCAAACGCTGCGTATTTTACTGATATCACGGATGGAATATCTTTATTTTAAACAGGAATATGCTTTTTTTATTAAAATATGATAATCTATTAGTGGTAAAGGAGGCGGTCTCATGGAATATATTTGCGGTTTACACAAAAGATATAGCTGCGCCATGACGGTGACGGCCTTTTATATCATTGTGCAGGCCTTTTTATTGCTCGCCTGCGAAGGTCCGTCGGCCTCCTGCCTCCAGGACCGCGGCAGCATCTACGTCATGGAGGCGATGAAGAGCATATCTTCCACAACGCTCTCGCAGCGCACGACGGAGACACGCCCCTCATCTTTATCGGTAATGACCGTCCCGGCGCCCAGAGCCCTCTCCGAAGCCTTTTCGGACGGGCTTAATCTTGCCGCTGAACGCACAAGAAGCTGGGTTCTCTGGGATATTTTTATCGGCAGCGAACAGGAATCACACCCCTCCTCCGACATGGTCGCGAGGAAATAATCCCCCTTTTTCTCTGAATACCGCAGACTTTTCTAAGCCGCGCCAGTAAAAAGCACGGCGGACAGTGTCGTCAAAACGCGGCGGCCGCCGGATGGCGGTCAGCCGGCGCGGCGTCTTTATCCATAATGATCAGGGGGGAGCAGCGATGGAACTTCTTCACGCGGGGCTCGATATAGGTTCGACTACGGCAAAGGCAGTCGTCCTCGATGAATATGACAAGATTATATTTTACCGGTACAGCCGGCATTTTGCCGATATCCGCACAGCTGTGGAGCGGCTTGTCGGTGACATAAAGGATAGTTTTTCCGGCGCGAAGCTCACGCTCGCGATGGCGGGCTCCGGCGCTCTGGAGATCGCGCGGGGCATGGACGTGCCCTTCACACAGGAACAGATCGCCTGCACGGCAAGCATCACGCGCTTTTTGTCGGGCGTCGACGTATGTATAGAGCTGGGAGGCGAGGACTCGAAGATAACCTTTTTCGACGAGTCGGGAGCCGAACAGCGCATGAACGAGACCTGCGCCGGCGGCACGGGGGCCTTTCTCGACCAGATGGCCTCCCTCTTCGGCACGGACGCCGCGGGGCTCAATGAGCTCGCCAAGGGGCATAAGACGATCTACCCCGTCGCCTCGCGCTGCGGCGTCTTCGCCAAGACGGACGTGCAGGCGCTGCTGAACGACGGCGCCTCGCGCGAGGACGTTGCGGCCTCGATCTTCCAGGCTATCGTCAATCAGACGATCAGCGGCCTCGCCTGCGGCAGGAAGATCGCGGGACGTGTCGCCTTCCTCGGCGGGCCGTTTTATTTCCTCTCGGAGCTGCGTAAGCGCTTCACGGAGACGCTGCGCCTGCCGCCCGAACAGTCTATCTTCCCGCAGAATCCGCACCTCTTCGTCGCGATGGGCGCGGCGATCAGCGCGAAGATGCAGGGCGCGGTGGATGCCGACATCCTGCAGCGGCGCGCGGAGAATTTCTTCGTCTCCCACCGCGAAGAGCGCGGCTCGAAACTGCGCCCGCTCTTCCGTGACAGGGGCGAGCTCGCGGCCTTCCGCGAAAGGCATTCCGCCTGCCGCGCCAGGCGCGTCGATATGCGGGATTATCAAGGCGAGGCGTACCTCGGAATAGACGTGGGCTCCACGACGACAAAGATGGTGCTCATCGGCGGCGGCGGCGAGCTGCTGTTTTCAAGATACCGCCTGACGGGCGTCGGCGACCCACTCGAAACGGTGCGCGAGACGCTCTCGGAGCTCTATTCGCTGATGCCGGAGGGCATAACGATCAGAGGCAGCGGCGTCACGGGATACGGCGAAAAGCTGATAAAGGCCGCCTTCGGCGTGGACGTCGGCGAGGTGGAGACGGTGGCGCACGCGAAGGCCGCCGACTTCGTCCTTCCGGGAACGGATTTTGTGATCGATATCGGCGGGCAGGATATGAAGTGCCTGCGCATCAAGGACGGCGTGATCAGCGGCGTGTTTCTCAACGAGGCCTGTTCCTCGGGCTGCGGCTCTTTCCTCCAGAGTTTCGCGAAGTCGCTTAATATGGAGATGGACGAGTTCGCCCGCGCCGCCGAGGAGTCGGACTCTCCCGTGGATCTCGGTTCGCGCTGCACGGTTTTTATGAATTCGCGCGTGCGCCAGGCGCAGAAGGAGGGGGCCCCGGTGCGCGACATCTCCGCCGGTCTCGTCTATTCTGTCGTTAAGAACGCGCTCTATAAGGTGCTGAAGATCAAGGACCCCGCGGAGCTGGGCAGCCGCATCGTCGTACAGGGCGGGACCTTCAGGAACGACGCGCTGCTGCGGGCCTTCGAGCTGGTGACGGGGCGCGAGGTGGTACGCCCCGATATTTCGGAGCTGATGGGAGCCTTCGGCGCGGCGCTGATCGCGAAGGAGCGCCGCGGGGCGAAGAGTTCGCTGCTCGGCGCGGCGGCGCTCGATGAATTCAAGACGACGGTGACGACGCGGAACTGCGGCGGCTGCGGCAACCGCTGCCTGCTGACGCTTACGCGCTTCCCCGACGGACACAGCTATATATCCGGCAACCGCTGCGAACGCGGCGGCGCCGAGGAGGACAGGGGGCCGCTGCCGCCGAACCTCTTTGAAAAGAAGTACCGGCGGCTTTTCGATTACTATAGGCCACTGGCCGCCGCCGAAGCGCCGCGCGGTACGCTGGGCATTCCGCGCGTGCTCAATATTTATGAAAATTATCCCTTCTGGTTCACCCTCTTTACGGAGCTTGGCTTCCGCGTGGAGTTATCTTCAAAGTCGCCGGACGAAAATCTCGGCATCGAGACGATCCCCTCGCAGACGGTCTGCTATCCCGCAAAGCTGGTGCACCGCCATATCACTGAGCTGCTGGAGCGTGGCGTGAAGAATATCTTCTATCCCATGATCCTCCACGAGAGACGGGAGTTCGCCGGGGCGCAGAACGATTACAACTGCCCCGTCATCACCGGTTATCCCGATGTGGCGCGGCTCAATATCGACCGCCTGCGCGGCGAAGGGGTGAATTTCATCCAGCCTGCGCTCGCCATTGAGGACGAGGCGGCGCTGGTAAAGACGCTCTCGGGCGCGCTCGCCGCCTTCGGAGTCACGAAGGACGAGCTGCGACGCGCCGCCAAACTCGCAGAAGAGGCGCGCGCCACTTACAGGGCGGACGTGGAAAAACTCGGGCAAGAGGCGCTCACCTATCTGAACGAGCACGGCGGCATCGGCATCGTCCTCGCGGGACACCCCTATCACCTGTCGCCGGAGGTCAATCACGGCATCCCGGAGCTTATCGGCAGCTACGGCGTGACGCTCTTCACGGAGGATTCGATCTGCGGCCTCGCAGACGGCCTTGAGGAGGCGGGAGAGGTCGAGGCAGTGGATCAGTGGGTATATCATTCGCGCCTCTACCGCGCCGCGATGGTGACGGCGAAACACCCCGGATTCAGGAATGTAGAGCTCGTGCAGTTCAACTCCTTTGGCTGCGGGCTGGACGCCATCAGCGCGGAGCAGACGGCGGATATCCTCACGCGCCACGGCAAGCTCCATACGCTGATAAAGATCGACGAGGGGAAGAATAACGGCGCCGTCAAGATCAGGATACGTTCGCTGCTCGCGGCGATGAAGACGGAGAGGAACGGCGCGGGAGCTTATACGGAGCCGCCGCTTAAAAAGGGACGTCCCGCCGTCAGCCCCGAGGGACGGACGCTGCTCTGCCCGCCCCTCTCGCCCTTCCATTTCCAGTTCCTGGAGACCGCCTTCGAGGGCAGCGGCACGAATTTCAAGGTGCTGCCGGAGGGGACGCGCGAGACGGTGGAGCTGGGGCTGCGCTATGTCAATAACGACGTCTGTTATCCGGCGATGATGGTCGTAGGCCAGTTTATCGAGGCGCTTAAGAGCGGCCTCTACGACCCGGGACGCACGGACTGCCTCTACGCCCAGACGGGCGGGGCCTGCCGCGCGAGCAATTATATACATCTCCTGCGCGGCGCTCTCGACGCCGCAGGGTTCCCGCAGGTGCGCGTGATGGCGCTCAACCTCCAGAAGGAGGGCGAGGCGGAGAGGTTCGAACTGCCAACGCGCGTCGGCTGGCGCGCGCTGCTCGGCCTCTTTTACGGCGACCTGCTGATGCGCCTGCTGCTGCGCACGCGCCCCTACGAGCGCGAGAGGGGCGCGGCGATGAGGCTTCACGACCTGTGGGCGGAGCGCATAAAGGACAATATCCGCGCGGGAAGCTGGTTCCGCTTCCGCCGGGACGTCACGGAAATGACGCGGGACTTTGCCTCCGTGCCGATCGATAATATCAAACGCCCGCGCGTCGGCATCACGGGAGAGATACTCGTCAAGTATCACGCTAACGCCAACGAACGCCTCATCGAACTTATCGAGGAGGAGGGCGGCGAGGCGGTGGTGCCGGATATGGGCAACTTCCTCTCCTATTGTCTTTTCGATCCGGTATACGCCAACAGGCACCTCGCGGGAGGCTTCTGGCCCCGCGCCGCCGGCGAGGCCGGCATGTGGGTGCTCAAGAGGGTAAAGGCCCCGATTGCGAGAGCTTTGAAGGGAACGCGCTTCGGCGAGCTGCACAACATCGAGGAGCTCACGAAGCTCAGCGGCGGCGTAGTATCCCAGGCGAACCAGGCCGGAGAGGGCTGGCTGCTCACGGCGGAGATGATGGCGCTCATCGAGGGCGGCGTGGGGAATGTGCTCTGCGTCCAGCCCTTCGCCTGCCTGCCGAACCATATCACGGGCAAGGGGGTCATCAAGGAGCTCAAACGCCGCTTCAAAGGCGCGAATATCCTGCCGCTTGACTACGACGCGAGCGTGAGCACGACGAACCAGCTGAACAGGATTAAACTTTTGATGGCTACCGCCCGGTAAATCGGCGTTTATCAAAATCGGCGCGAATAAGCACCGTATGCGTCATAAGCCGG
>NZ_JAJBUX010000072.1 GCF_020860125.1 Cloacibacillus sp.
TTACTCCTGCTCCTCTTCACGGCGCTCGCCGCGCCCTCCGCCGCGCGGGCGGCGACAGCCCCCGTGGAACCGGCCTCGGACGACCGGGGCGTCTATCTGCTCTCCGAACCGGGCCATCTCCTCTGGTTCCGTGAGACGGTCAACGGCGGCAGCGCGAAGATCAACGCGAAACTCACAAAGGACATCGACCTCTCGGAGGGCGGCAGCCCCTCGCACTGGACCCCGATCGGTCAATACATATCTGGCGATATAAAAGATAAAGGCTATACCGGCAAATTCGACGGCGGCGGCTTCACCGTGAGCGGCTATATCGTCGCCTCCGCCGACGTGGTGAGCGCGGACGATGGCGGCAACCTCGCCACGGGGTTCTTCGGCCTCGTTGGCCAAAGCGCCGAGATCCGCGGCCTCACCGTCGGCGGCGTCGTCAGCGTTGACATCAGCGGTAATACAGACGATATCTACGCTGGCGGTATCACGGGAGTCAACGGCGGCACGATAACGGACTGCGCCAGCGGCGGCGAGGTCTCGGCCTCCGGCAGCAACGTCAACTACGTGGGCGGTATCGCGGGACTCAACAACAACACAATAAAGAACTGCGCCAACAACGGCGGCGTCTCGGCCTCCGGCGGCTCCACCAACGACGCGGGCGGTATCGTGGGAACCAGCTTCGGCTACACGACAGCCAACTGTGCCAACAGCGGCGACGTCTCGGCCTTCGGTGACGACACTAGCTCCAACAGCGCGGGCGGTATCGCGGGATTCAACAGCGACACGATAACCAACTGCGTCCACAGCGGCGGTACGGTCTCGGCCTTCGGCGGCAGCTCCAACAGCGCAGGCGGTATCTCGGGATACTTCTACGGCAAGATAACCAACTGCGCCAACAGCGGCGGCACGGTCACAGCATCCGGCAGCTCCGACAACTTCGCGGGCGGTATCTCGGGAATCAGCGGCGGCACGATAACCAACAACGCCCACAGCGGCGGTGACGTCTCGGCCTCCGGCGGCTCCGAGAACTACGCGGGCGGTATCTCGGGATACAACGCCACAGGTAATAAGGTAAACATATCCAACAGCTGCTGGCCCGCCGGCGATCTTGAGGCCGTCGGCTCCGGCGACAAGGGGCCGGACGCCGTCAGTACCGACGTCCTCTCCCTCGAGGCGGCGGAGATGCAAAAGGTCGTCACCACCGTCCTGCCAGTGGAGCGGAGGCTCTCCGTGGAGGTTGGCGGCTCCGCTCCCGCCCTCATCTCCTATCCGGGTACAGCGGAGGATATGACGGACTACCTCTCCGTCAGCGGCGATATCACCGTCGCTTCGCCGGAGATCGCCGGAATCTCCGGCCGCTGGCCCTGCGCCGTCTCCGGCATAAAACCGGGCGTGACGGCGGCGAGCTTCGACATTGACCTGCGGGCCACCGATTTCAGCAGTATCAAAAGCGGCCCCAAACCGGTAGCCAAGAGCTGCGTCACCGCCCCGCTCTGCTTCACCGTCGCCGTCGGCGAAGTCCCCGTCAGCGACGTCAGCCTCGACCTCACAGAGCTGGCGCTGAAGATAGGGGAGAGCAAAACGCTCACCGCGGCGGTAAAGCCGGAGAACGCGACAGATAAAGCGCTCCTCTGGACGAGCTCCAACCCGGCGGTCGCCGCGGTGGACGATACGGGCAAGGTAACGGCGCTGTCGGTCGGCACGACGGTCGTTACCGCGAAGGCCGGAGAAAAGAGCGCCGCCTGCGCGGTGACGGTAGTCCAGCCAAAGAGAGGCGGCTCCAGCCACGGCTGCGCCGCGGGGCTGGGCACGCTCTCCATGCTGACGCTGATACCGCTCTGGCTGCGAAGAAAGAAACGCTAAATCGGCGTTTATCAAAATCGGCGCGAATAAGCACCGTATGCGTCATAAACCGGCCCCTGAGTGTCCTGCGGCAGGCGCATCCGCATGCTGCGGCAATATGGATAATTTGAAAATGTCCCCGCCCTGTGGCGGGGACATTGCCTTGCGATCGCCGTATGAAGATACGGTTCCGGTATCGGAGCCCCCATTTTATTTAGCAACTCGCACTTCTAAACGCCGATTTCCTCCGGACGGGAAAAGATACAAATTACGGTTTAGCTACGATAGAGTAAAAGATAAATGATGATTTTGGTTTGTTTTGTCATGCCGGGCTTGACCCAGCATCCAGAGACTTGGGGTTTTGTTTTTCCCGCATTTCATTAGGCGGCCCGGGGGACGCTGGGCTCCGGCTCGGAGGCCGGAGCAACGGGACAAGGGCAAACTGCGGAATAGTTTCAATATGCTAAACAATAAATCGCGGTTTACGCCCTTGTAGCCTCCCTCAAAGAGGGAGGTGGATCGCCGCCGCCTTTGCGGCGAGACGGAAGGAGTGTTGCTCTGTATGGCGCGGTTTCCGCGCCATACAGAGCCCGCGGCAAAAGCCGCGGGAGAACCTAAGGTCAACTCTCCCTCAGTCTCGGCGAAAAAACATCGCCGAGCCAGCTCCCTCAAGGAGGGAGCCAAAATCTTTGCTAAACCGCTGTTTATCTTTTACTCTCTCGAAGCTAAATCGCGGTTTAGCTTTGTTTTGCTTTTTGTCATGCCGGGCCCGACCCGGTATCCAGAGACGTGAGGTTTTGTTTTTTGCTGAAGAGGTTGCGGGAGAACCTTACGGTCGGCCCGTCTGCCACAATTTTTCGCCGTATGATATTTTCCACAGGTAGAGGCCGCAGGCCGGGAAGGTCCGGCCTCCGTCGGAGCGGCTGCTCTTTTCCGTATCAAACAGCTCTCTTATCTGCGCCGGGCTTATCTGCCCCAGAGCGGCCATCTCCAGATTGCCGAGGATGATGCGCACCATGTTGTGCAGGAAACCGTCTCCCTTTATCTGCAGGACTACAAGCGGCCTTCTGTCGATGAGGCGTATCTTTGTAATTTTCCGGACGGTGCTCTGTTCGTTTCCCTCAAGGCGGCAGAAGTTTCTGAAGTCATGGCTGCCGAGCAGCTCCTTTGCCGCCGCCGCCGCCGCGCCCCAGTTGTAACGCTGCGGCTTTATCCAGCAGGCTTTTCCCTTTATATGGGGGTATATGGCGCTCGCGTTCCAGATGAAGTAGCGATATTCTCTCTCTTTGGCGCTGAAGCGGGCATGGAAATCGCCGCGCACGGCGGCGGCCCTCATGAGGCTGACTCCCTCCGGCAGGTGCGCGTTGACCGCGAGCAGCAGCCGGCGCGGCTCCCATTCGCGGTCCATATCAAATGAACAGACCTGCCCCTTCGCGTGTACGCCGGTATCGGTGCGTCCGGCGCCCGCGACCGGCGTATGGCGGCCGTTTATTTTGGAGATGGCCTCCTCAAGCGCCTGCTGCACGGTGGGCAGCTCCGGCTGTATCTGCCAGCCGAAAAATTTGCCGCCGTCGTAGCTGACCTCCGCCGCGTAGCGGTTCATAACGGAAAGAACCTCTCTCCGCAGACGATGGCCGCCGAGACGGCGAAAAAGGCCGCGAGCGCCGCGCTGTCGCAAGTCTGCCAGTGCAGCGGTTTCAGGCGCGTGCGCCCCGCGCCGCCGTTGTAGCCGCGCGCCTCCATCGCCACCGCAAGGCTCTCGGCGCGCCGGAAGATGATTACAAAGAGCGGTATGAGTACGGGGATGTAGGCCTTTGCGCGTTTCATCAGCCCGCCTTCGTCAAATTCCGCGCCGCGCGATTTCTGCGCCTTTATTATCCGCCCCGTCTCCTCAAAGAGGGTCGGGATAAAGCGCAGCGCGATCGTGATCATCATCGCTATTTCGTGCGCCGGGACGCCGATACGTTTCAGCGGCGAAAGCAGCCCCTCAAGGCCGTCCGATATCTGCGACGGCGAGGTGGTGAAGGTGAGCAGCGAGGCGTACATAACGAGGCAGGCAAGCCGCAGCGACATAGTCAGCGCGAGGTATATGCCCTGTCTTGTGACCGTAAACCGGCCGATGCCGGCGACGACGTCGCCGGGGGTGAGAAAGAGGTGCAGCAGCGAGGTGAATATAATAAGTATAAGGACGGGACGGGCCGACGCGGCGACGACGCGCGGCGGTATCTTAGAAAGCCTGGTGAGGCACAGAAGCAGTATGCCCCAAATGACGAAGGCCGTCAGGGTATGCGTCATGAAGACCGCGGCCATTACGGCGATCGTGAGGATTATTTTTGCGCGCGGATCGAGCGTGTGGACCGGCGACTTGGCTGGAATGTACTGGCCAAGCGCAATTTTATCAAAGGCTGCCATCTTTTCTCCTGTTTAGTCTCTCTGCCATAGGCAGGGTCAGATAATTTTTTCCTCCGCCGCCGGAGCGAGTCTGTTTACCAATTCCTCGGGGCTCCAGGCGAGGGTCTCTATCTTTCCCGCCGCTTTGAGCCGCTTTGCCAGCGCCAGTACCTCCGGGACGGCCAGGCCCTTTATTTTTTTTTCGCATATCAGCGCCGCGGTCTCGTGCGGGGAGGCCCAAGAGAGCGCCCGTCCCTCTTCAAGGACCAGTATCTTCGCGCTGAGCTCCAGCGCCAGCTCTATGTCGTGGGTGATGTGGATTATCCCCATCCCCTCTTTGGCAAAATTTCTGAGTGTTTCGACTAACTCCAGAGAGGCGCTGCCGTCCAGTCCCGCCGTCGGCTCGTCCAGGACGAGATAGGAGGGAGCCGCCGCAATGACGGAGGCGATCGCCACCCTGCGCTTCTGCCCGCCTGAGATGTTATAGGGCGACGCGTGGAGTATTTTTTCATCAAGGCCGACGGCCCTGATCGCCTTGGGTATGATCTCTTTTATCTCTTCCGCCCCGATCCCCCAGTTTCGCGGCGCGAAGGCGATCTCCTCCGCCACGGTTTCGGCAAATATCTGTTCTTCCGGGTATTGGAATACGAGGCCGACTTTCCGGCGCGCCTCGCGGGCGGCGGCTGTTCCGGCCAATGTGTCTGTACCGTCGACGGAGACCGTGCCGCTTTGCGGTATTATCAGGGCGTTGAGATGCTGCGCGAGGGTCGATTTTCCGCTTCCCGTATGGCCCAGGACGGAGACGATCTCTCCGGCGGCGACTTCAAAGGAGATGTTGTGCAGTGCCGGATGTTCGGTCGGCAGTCCCTTGTTGTAGGTGTAGCTGAGTTCTTTAACGGTCAGCGGCATAGCAGTTTTTCTCCGATGTTTTCGACGGAGGCCTCTGTATCCTCCGGTATCAGGCCGCGCTCCGCAAGCAGTTCGTAAAGACGCTCCAAAGGCGGTTTACTGAGATTCATCGCGCGCAGCTCCGCGTCGCTTTTACGCAGGAACTCCCGCGCCGGCATCTCCATCGCGATAACGCCGTCCGCAAGAACGATCACCCTGTCAGCCCCTCTGATCTCGTCCAGCCTGTGAGTGACCTCCACTATCGTCCGCCCTCTTTTGTGCTCCGCCGCGATGATCTTTGTGAAGTCACCGCGCGACTGTGGGTCAAGCATCGACATGGCTTCGTCGAGCAGGATCGCCCGCGGATGCATCGCAAGCGCGCCGGCGAGGGCCAGCCGCTGTTTCTGGCCGCCCGAGAGGGCGGATACCAGGTTCTCTCTTCGCTCAGTCAGTCCGGTCGCCGCCAGCGCCTCTTCGACCCGCGCCGATATCTCCGCCGGTGGGCAGCCGAGGTTTTCCGGGCCGAAGGCGACCTCCTCTTCCACGGTGGCGGCGACGATCTGGTCTTCGGGGTTTTGGAAGACGATCGCCGAGACGCCGCGCAGTTCGCCGCTCTTAGCCTCGGCGGTATTCCGCCCCTCCACAAAACAAAGGCCCTGCGTGGGGAACAGCAGGGCGCTTAAAAGTTTTAGGAGCGTGGATTTTCCGGAACCGTTTGAACCAAGAAGCGCAACCCACTCTCCGGCGCGGATTTCTAAATCGATACCCTTGAGTATCTTTTCAGAGGCATTCGGATAACAAAACTCCGCGCCTTTGAGTACGAATTGTCTTTCTTGAGCCATATATTAGTCAACCAGCTGTATTACCGCCATCGGAGAGGAGTCGCCGACGCGCGCGCCGATTTTTACGATTCTTGTGTAGCCGCCGTTGCGCTCGGCGTACTTGGGTCCGAGTTCATCAAACAGCTTTATTACCGCCTCTTTGTGAGGGATGCGGGCGATCACGAGACGACGATCGCTGAGCGTGCCGGATTTAGCCTTGGTGATAAGCTTTTCGGCGACGCGGCGGAGCTCTTTCGCTCTCGTCTCTGTCGTTACTATGCTGCCCTCGATGAAGAGACTGGCAGCCATATTACCGAGCATGGCCCACCTATGGGAACTGCAGCGTCCCAACCGCCTTGTGTTCATGCGGTGTCTCATTGGTTATTCCTCCTTCAGATTCTGTTCGTTATCATCCAAATCCTCGTCGTCATCATCAAGCAGGGTACTGATATCGCCGCTGAGATGAAGGTCGAATTTGGCCAGTTTCTCCTCGATCTCTTTGAGGGAGATTTTACCGAGGTTGCGGATTTTCAGAAGGTCGTCCCTCGTCCTGGAGACAAGTTCGCCTATCATATGGACTCCGCCGCGGAGCAGGCAGTTTTCACTGCGCACCGAAAGCTCAAGGTCTCTCACAGGACGTGAGTAGATCGAGTTCTCTCCCATCTGGAAACCGGAGAGTCCGCTGTGCGCGTCAAAACCCTTGCTTCCGCCCATCGCCGCCGCGCGCGAGGCCTCGTCGTTCTTGATGATCTCATCAAGAGCGCTTGTTCCGGGGCCGGCAAGCAAATCCACAATCGAGGAGTAGTATCCTTTGAGGATACGGCTGGCCTGGATGACTGCGGACTCAGGGGTCACAACGCCGTTGGTCCAGATCTCCAGCGTAAGACTGTCGTAGTCGGTACGCTGTCCCATACGTTTGTCCTGGATGTCGTACTTCACGCGCTGCACGGGAGAAAAGAGGGCGTCTGTCTGAAGCGCATCCACCGGCAGGTAGGAGGCGCGCGGACGGTCTATCGGCGCGTAACCGGTGCCGGTAGCGACGTAGATGTCCATCGACAGAGAATGTCCCTCTTCAAGCGTACAGATGTACGCCTCCGGATCGGGAAATTCAACTTCGCTGTCGGGATCGATATCCGACACCGTAACAGCCTTCGGTCCCTTGGCTTCGAGATGAAGGGTGCGCACCGATGTTGAATGGCAGCGAACGGGAATATGCTTCAGATTTACCAGAAGTTCGATAACGTCCTCTTTAACTCCCGGAATTGTGCTGAATTCATGCAGGACTCCCTCAACGCGCACGGCGACGACCGCCGCCCCGCTGATTGAGGAGAGCAGAACACGGCGCAATGAATTGCCCAGTGTTACTCCGTAGCCTCTTTCCAGAGGCTCAACGGTAATCTTACCGTATGACGGGGTGGATTCCTGTACTATGATCTCATGACGATCATGCTCCATATTCTCCCCCACCTTTCGTTTCACTAACGTGCATAGAATTCAACAACAAGCTGTTCGTTTACTGGTACGTCTATCTGCTCACGGACCGGTACTGCGACTAACGAGCCTGACATTGCTTCCGGGTTAAATTCAAGCCACGCGGGAATGCTGCGGCTTGCTGACGCTTCGGCGTTCTGCTTGATCGTCGGGACGTCACGGCTGCCTTCGGCGACTGCGACGACATCTCCGACCTTCAGGAGCGCGCTGGGTATGTCGAGCTTGCGGCCGTTGACAGTAAAGTGTCCATGGCAGACAAGCTGACGCGCCTGGCTGCGGCTTACACCAAGGCCAAGACGGTATACGACGTTGTCAAGACGGCGTTCCAGAAGCTGGAGGAAGTTATGGCCTGTCTGGCCGGACATCCCTGTAGCCTTCTTGTATATTGTGCTGAACTGGGTCTCGTTGATGCCGTAGAAGCGGCGAAGCTTCTGCTTCTCACGGAGACGGAGTCCATATTCGCTCATCTTGCCGCGGCGTGTTCCGTGCTGACCGGGCTTTGAATTACGCTTTGTGAGTCCGCACTTCGCTGTGTAGCAGCGGTCTCCCTTCAAAAAGAGCTTGGCGCCCTCTGCGCGGCAAAGCCGGCAGACAGGTCCTGTGTATCTGCTCATGCTAATAAGTACCTCCTTATAGGACTACACGCGGCGCCGCTTGGGCGGACGGCATCCGTTGTGCGGGATCGGCGTTGCGTCGCGGATTACGTTTACCTGCAGCCCCGCCGCCTGAAGCGAACGGATGGCAGACTCACGCCCGAGGCCGGGGCCCTTGACTACGACGTCAATTTCCACTACTCCGTGGTCCTGGGCAACCTTTGCCGCCTGTGCCGCCGACATCTGCGCGGCGTACGGGGTCGACTTACGGGTCCCCTTGAAACCGACGTTTCCGCCTGAGGCCCATGAAAGGGCGTTGCCCTGCTTGTCTGTAAGTGTCACGATGGTGTTGTTGAATGTCGAGTAGATATGCGCGACACCATAACTGACGTTCTTTTTCTCTTTGCGCTTACGGCTGCGCTGTACGCGTTTGGCCAACTGCTATTCCCTCCCTGGTTGCACCTTATTTGGTGGCTTTCTTCTTGCCCGCGACAGTCCTCTTCGGACCTTTGCGAGTACGGGCGTTCGTCTTTGTCCTCTGGCCTCTGACGGGGAGACCCTGACGGTGTCTGAGTCCGCGGTAGCAGCCTATGTCCATGAGACGCTTGATGTTCATCGCTATGTCGCGGCGAAGGTCACCTTCTACCAGGCGGTTGTCTTCAATTTCAGCGCGAAGTTTCTGCTCTTCTTCCTCTGACAGGTCCTTCACACGGGTATTGGGATCAATCCCCGTGACCTTTATGATATCGTTCGCAACTGCCGGCCCAATACCAAAAATATAGGTAAGGGCTATTTCGATCCTCTTCTCACGCGGCAGGTCAACACCGGCTAAACGAGCCATTCCCTGCTACCTCCTTGCTCCCTGACGCTGCTTATGGCGCGGGTTTCTGCTGCAGATCACGCGCACTACTCCGTGACGCTTGATAATTCTGCAATATTCACATATAGGTTTGACCGACGGTCTTACTTTCATTAAATGCAGACCTCCTTGACTGTACTTGTTCCATCCATGGCGAGATATTCGCCTACTTGTATCTGTATGTTATCCTACCGCGCGTCAGGTCGTAAGGCGAGAGTTGCAAAAGAACTTTATCGCCCGGCAGTATCCTGATAAAATGCATGCGCATTTTGCCCGAGACATGAGCCAGTATCTTGTGGCCATTTTCCAGCTCAACGCGGAACATGGCATTTGGCAGCGGCTCCACTACCTTGCCCTTTACTTCAATTACTTCTTCTTTGGCCATTCGGCAGCTTCATCCTCCTGTTCGCAAGATGTGCCGCTGTTTTCCAAAAGCTTGGAAATTTTCTGCATCAACCAGCCGTTGTCCAGAGGTTTCCCGCCAGCGACACGCCCAGCCACATCTTCGAGATTATAGTGCGTTTGTTGCAGATGAATAACATTCTTTTTCTTGGGCTTCGCCGCTGTGTATTCGGCCCCGTTAGCTATCAGTATCCTGCCGTCACAGGCTCCCATCACAGCGAATGGTTTACCCGCGTATTTACCGCGGCGCATGATGACGACATCCCCGGTACTGAACCCCTCTTTATATGTGGAGGAGCTTACTCCCATGGCGTAAGTATCTCCACGCCGTCGTCCGTTACAAGGAGGCTGTACTCAAAATGAGCGGCATCGCTTCCATCTTTCGTTACGACGGTCCATCCGTCAGAGAGGGTCTTTACCTCTTCGGCCCCGGTCATTACCATCGGCTCTACGCAAAAGGTCATCCGCGGTTTGACGGTTATACCGCTTCCAGGCTCTCCAAAATTGGGAACCTGTGGCGCCTCGTGCAGCCGGTGTCCGATGCCGTGTCCGGCATAGTCTCTCACAAGACCGCAGCCGGCGGGGATCACTACGTTTTCTACCGCAAACCCGATGTCTCCGAGGGTCGCCCCCGGTTTTACCGCAGCAGCGCCTTTGTGCAGGGATTCAAGTGTAAGGTCGAGCAGCCGCTGTCGCTCTTCACTTATCTTCCCCACCGCATAGGTGCAGGCCGCGTCTCCGAAGAAGCCCTCGATTGAGGCGCCGGTGTCGATACTGATGATATCTCCCTCTTCAAGAATTCTCTTTTTGGAGGGGATTCCGTGCACGACTTCATCGTTTATCGAAGCGCAGATCGTGCCTGAAAAGGGGACCGATACCCAAGGTACCTTGTACCCCTTGAAGGCGGGCTTCGCACCTGCTTTTTTTACCAGATTTTCAGCCGCCTCGTCAAGGGTCAGGGTATCGATTCCCGGCTTGACCATTTCCCGCATTAATTTGAGAATGTCAGCAACGATCTGACCTGCCCTGCGCATCTTGGCTATGTCGCGATCGCTTTTAAATGTGATCATTAAAGTACTGCCTCAGCCTTTCCGCTGCTCAAGTATCTTAAGGACCGCGTCTTTGCCGCCGGTGGCGTCAACTGTAACGAGCAGCCCCTTCTTACCGTAGTAATCTATGAGCGGGGATGTCTGTTCGTGGAATACGGAGAGACGGTTGCGGATGACGCTTTCTTTGTCGTCGTCACGCTGAATCACCTCGCCGCCGCACTTATCACAGACGCCCTCTTTCGCCTCGGGCTTGAGTACCGTGTTGTAGATCTCGCCGCACTGTTTGCAGACTCTTCTTGCCGTAAGCCTGCCGACGACGGTATCGTCGTCTATCTCAAAGCTGACCACCGCGTCAAGCTTGATGCCGAGCTTTGCGAGCATCAGGTCCAGAGCTTCGGCCTGCCCGATAGTGCGGGGAAAACCGTCAAGGAGAAAACCCTCTTTGCAGTCGGCTTCCAGAAGACGCTTTTCCATCATGCCAATGATCACTTCGTCAGGCACAAGCTTTCCCGCGTCCATATATCCTTTCGCGCTCTTGCCGAGCTCCGTCCCCGCCTTGACATTGGCGCGGAGAATATCGCCCGTCGATATATGCGCTACGGGATATTTGCCCTTAATACTGTCAGCCTGTGTGCCTTTGCCGGCTCCCGGCGCTCCAAGAAGAATGATCCTCATTTTCGATTCGCCTCTTTTGGATTACAGTTTTAGCAAACCGCCGCTCTTACCGCCGCGGCGCTTGAGGATGCCCTCATAATGGCGCATGAGAAGCTGTCCCTCTATCTGATGAACCGTATCAAGCGCTACGCCGACGACGATGATTACCGCGGTACCGCCGAAATAGAAGGTATTGATGTGCATAACACCCGTCATTATAGTCGGGATGATCGCGATCACCGCAAGGGCGATCGAACCGCCGAGCGTGATACGTCCCATTACCTTCTCTATGTAGTCGGTGGTGGGCTTACCGGGGCGAATGCCGAGGATGAACCCGCCGTTCTTCTTCATATTCGTCGAGATATCTTCAGGCTTGAAGACAACCGCCGTATAGAAATATGAGAAGAATACGATAAGGAGCACATAGAGCACCATATAAAATGGGCTGCTCGGGCTCATCGCCTGCTGTATCATCCTCGCGACGCTGTGCTGGAAAAGTCCCGCTATCGTGTAAGGGAAGAGCAGCACAGACGAGGCGAAGATTATCGGGATGACGCCCGCCGTATTTACGCGAAGCGGTATGAAGCTCGACTGTCCGCCGTACATTTTGTTTCCGACCATACGCTTGGCGTACTGGACCGGCAGACGGCGCTGTCCCTCTTGGAGCATGACGCATCCCGCTACCACCGCTACCATAATTGCAACGGCGATCAGCATAACGAGCACGTTCATCTCACCAAGACGTACCAGCGACGCCGTACGAATGATAGCTTCAGGGATCCTTACCACTATACCAGCGAAGATAAGCAGGGAGATACCGTTGCCGATGCCATGGTCCGACATTATTTCACCGAGCCACATGACGGCGACGGCGCCGGTCGTGAGTGTAAGCGACACAAGGATGATGTCAAGCATGCCGCCTGAGTATATCCCGAGCCCCTTCAACCAGCCTGTCATACCGACTGCCTGTATAAACGCAAAGATGATCGTTCCGTAGCGTGTCCACTGAACGATCTTTTTGCGCCCCTCTTCTCCCTCTTTCTGCATCTTCTCAATGCTCGGCACGACAACTGCGAGCAGCTGCATGACGATGCTTGAGTTGATGTAGGGGGTCACACCCAGCGCGAAGATGGAAAAACGGCTGAGTGCTCCTCCCGCAAAGAGGTCCAGGAAACCAAGCAGCGACCCCTGATCAAAAAGTTTTCCGAGGGCAGCTGCATCCACTCCGGGAGTGGGTACGTGCGCACCCAGACGGTAGACGAAGAGCGCTGCAAGAGTAAAAAGTATGCGGCGCTTCAGATCGGGCAGCCGAAAGGTATCCCGGAAGGAATCCAGCATTTATATCACCTCTGCCTTGCCGCCGGCGGCCTCTATCTTCTTGGCAGCCGATGAACTATAGGCGTTTGCCTTTACGTTAAGGCTCTTTGAGAGCTCGCCAACGCCGAGGACCTTAACAGGTTTGCCGGCGTCAGAAATCAGGCGAAGTTCGGAAAGTTCCTTCGCGGTGACTTCCGCGCCCGCTTCAAAGCGCTCTTCAAGGTCGGCGATGTTGACGATCTCATATTTTACCGCGAAACGGAAGTTGCTGAAGCCGCGCTTAGGAACACGGCGCGCGAGCGGCATCTGTCCGCCTTCGAAGTTGGCTCCGATATCAGGGCTCTTGCGGGCCTTCTGGCCTTTGTGGCCCTTTCCCGCAGTCTTTCCCTGTCCGCTGCCCAGACCCTGTCCAAGGCGCTTTTTCTTTTTGCGCGATCCCGGCACAGGCGAGAGTTCATGAAGTTTCATGGCAGTTCCTCCCCTTATTCCTCAACAGACCATTCCAGCAGGTGGCCGATCTTGTTGACCATGCCGCGGATCTGCGGGCTGTCGTTGTGATATACAGTCTCATTGAGCCTGTGAAGGCCAAGAGCCTTTATTATTCTCTCCTGACTCGGAGGACGGCCTATTGTGCTTTTCTTCCATGTAATACGAAGCTTAGCCATAGCTATGATACCTCCTAGGCTTCCTTGCGCTCTTTGCCGCGGAGACGGTAAATCTCTTCCGGCGTACGGAGGCGCTTGACCGCATCCATCGTCGCATAGGCGATGTTAATGGGGTTCGAAGTTCTTCCGGTGACCTTCGCGATAACGTCTTTAATTCCGCCGAGCTCCATGATCGGACGCACGGAGGACCCGGCGAGAACGCCCGTTCCCGGCGCAGCCGGACGCATGAGAACTTTTGCGGCGCCGAACTTGCCTATGATGGGGTGCGGAAGCGTGTGGCCGGTCTTCTTAAGGTCGATCATATTTTTCTTCGCATGTTCGATACCTTTTTTCATGGCCACGGAAATTTCTTTGGCTTTGCCCATTCCGAGGCCGACCTGGCTCACGCCGTCGCCTACCACTACAAGTACGCTGAAGCGGAAACGCTTACCACCTTTGACGACTTTACTGACGCGGTTGATGGAAACTATGCGTTCTGAAAGTTCAAGGCCTCTGCTGCTATAAGTTTTTGTATTCTGTGTCTCTTTCGCCACTTTATTGCGCCTCCTCTTAGAACTTCAGACCGGCTTCGCGGGCTGCTTCGGCAAGGGCCTTTACTCTGCCGTGATAGACATGGCCGCCTCTGTCAAAGACAACTTCTGTGATTCCGTTCGCAAGAGCGCGCTCGGCAATGAGCTTGCCGACTGCCTTAGCAGCATCCTGGTTCCCTGTGCCCTTTACGTCGTCAAATTTGTCCTGTATGGTCGATGCCGATACAAGCGTATGTCCCTTTTCGTCGTCGATAACCTGCGCAGATATGTGCTTCAGGCTGCCGAAGACTGCAAGACGGGGGCGCTCACCGGTGCCGGAGAGATGTCTCCTGAGGCGACGGTGGCGAAGCTCCCGCATTTCGTTGCGACTGCGATTACTGATCAACGTCCTTCACCTCGCCTTACTTCTTGGCGCCGGCCTTACCGGCCTTGCGGATTACATATTCGCCGGCATATCTGATTCCCTTGCCCTTGTAGGGTTCGGGCGGACGATATCCGCGAATGTTCGATGCGACCTGACCGACAAGCTGCTTGTCGATGCCGCGAACGATTATCTTGATGGGGCTCTCGCAGGCGAACTCGATCCCCGCGGGGGGAACGACTTCGACAGGATGCGAGAAGCCGAGGCTCAGCACAAGGTTCTTGCCCTGCATCTGAGCGCGGTATCCAACGCCGACGATCTCAAGGACTTTCTGAAAACCGTTGCTGACGCCGTCCACCATGTTGCTGATAAGGGCTCTCGTCATACCGTGCGCGGCGCGGACCGGCTTGTCGTCGTTCGCGCGCGTCACATTGAGCTGACCATCTTCAACCGCTACAGCGATGTTGTTCATTACATCCATCTCAAGGCTGCCTTTGGCTCCCTTGACAAAAACATGCTGTCCGTCGATCTTGACCTCCACGCCTTTCGGAAGAGCTATCGCTTTGCGTCCTATTCTAGACATCTTCGAGCCCTCCGTTACCAGACGTAGCAGACTACTTCGCCGCCGAGTCCGAGTTTACGGGCAGAGGCGTCGGTCATGAGTCCGGCTGACGTTGAGATTAGTGCAATACCCAAACCGCCCATTACCTTGGGAAGTTCGTCTTTGCCGACGTAGATACGGCGGCCGGGTTTGCTGATTCTGCGAAGTCCCTGGATTACTCTTTCCTTCTGGGGTCCATAGTTCATGGTAAGCCTAAGGATGGGCATCGGCTGCTTCGCGTCGGTGATCGTCTTATAGTTACGGATATAACCTTCCTCTTTGAGGATGCGGGCCATTTCAAGCCGCATCTTGGAAAGAGGCATATCTACCATTTCATGGTAAACCACATTCGCATTTCTGATGCGTGTGAGCATATCCGCGACAGGATCGGTAATATGCATTAAAGGATCCTCCCTTCTACGCCCACGTGCCTACCAGCTCGACTTGACAACGCCAGGGATTTTTCCCTCGCGTGCAAGCTTGCGGAAACAGCAGCGGCACATATCGAATTTGCGCATGTATCCGTGGGGGCGTCCACAGATCGGGCAACGATTGTATTTTCTCACTTTGAACTTCGGCTCTTCTTTGGCCTTGTTCACCATACTTTTACGGGCCATTTGCTTCTCCTTCCTAACGGGCGAAGGGCATGCCCAGCTCTTTTAAGAGCGCCTGGGCTTCCTCATCGGTCTTCGCGGTCGTCACGAACGTGATGTTCATACCGCGCTGACGGATGACCTTATCGTAGTCAATCTCAGGGAAGAGAAGCTGCTCTTTGAGGCCGAGGTTGAAGTTACCTCTGCCGTCGAAGCCCCTCTTTGAGATTCCCTGGAAGTCCTTGATACGGGGAAGCGCGATGCTGAAAAGGCGATCGACAAATTCCCACATTCTTTCACTTCTCAGAGTAACCGCACACGCAACGGGCATTCCTTCACGGACTTTGAATCCGGCTATGGATTTCTTGGCGCGCTTCATCATCGGCTTCTGACCGGAGATGATGGTCAGTTCGTTGATCGAGGCGTCCATGTATTTCTGGTCCAGCTTTGCCTCGTTGACGCCGATATTGATGACGACTTTGACGAGACGCGGGATCTCCATAACGTTCTTATACTGGAACTGCTCATTCAGACGGGGAAGGACTTCCTCGGAATATTTTGTTAAAAGACGCGGAGTCATTCTGTTGTCCCTCCTCACTATGCCTTATCGATGATTTCGCCGCACTGCTTGCAGATACGGACCTTCTTGCCATCGTCAAGGAAGGCGCGTCCTACGCGCGTCGCCTTGCCGCACTTTGGGCAGACTAGCATTACCTTTGATGCGGAAAGAGCTGCCTCTTTCTTGACAAGTCCGCCGCGGGGATCCTTTTGTGTCGGACGGACGCTCTTGGTAACGAAATTGACGTTTTCCACTACGACCGTATCCTTATCGATGTTTCTCTTAAGGATCTTACCCTCTTTGCCGGCGTCTTTTCCGGAGATGACGCGAACGCGGTCTCCCTTTTTGATTCTCATTTTAGACATGGCAGGTTACCCCCTACACTACTTCGGGCGCCAGAGAGACTATACGCATGTATTTCTTTTCTCTCAGTTCCCTTGCTACAGGACCAAATATACGTGTTCCTTTGGGGTCGCCATTGTTGTCAATGACAACGGCCGCGTTGTCGTCGAAGCGAACGTATGAACCGTCCTTGCGGCGGATCTCTTTTTTCGTCCTGACGATGACGGCCTTTACGACGTCACCCTTTTTGATGTTTGCGTTGGGAGCCGCCTCACGGACCGCGCCAACGATAACATCCCCGACAGTTCCCACTTTGCGGAAGCTGCCGCCCTTAACCTGGACGCAGAGGATTTTCTTTGCGCCGGAGTTGTCGGCTACGTTAAGTACTGTACGCAGCTGAATCATAACTATTCGGCCTCCTCTTCAGCGACGCCGAGGATAGGAGCTCTCTCAACTATCTCAAGAACTTCCCAGCGCTTTCTCGCGCTTAGGGGACGGGTCTCGCCTATCTTGACGGTGTCGCCCACGCGGCAGTCGTTGGTCTCATCATGAGCCATGAATTTCTTTGAACGGAGAACAGGTTTGCCGTAGAGAGAGTGCTTTGCCATACGGTCTACGCGCACGACGATGGTCTTTTCCATCTTGTCGCTAACCACTGTTCCGGTACGGACTTTACGATGTGCTGTACGCTCTTCCATCGTCGGTTACCTCCTTGCTCCTGAGTGATCTATACCCATCTCTTTTTCCGTAATGACGGTAAGAATACGGGCGATAGTCTTCTTTACGTCTTTAATGCGTCCCGAATTGCTCAACTGTCCGATCGCGTTCTGAAAACGGAGGTTGAACAGCTCTTCCTTATACTGCTTGTGCTTATCTTTAAGCTCAGATACGCTGAGATCTCGAAGTTCCTTGGGATCCATACTATTCACCTGCTCCCTCTTGGGTTAACATTTTTACCTTGATGGGCAGTTTGAACGATGCGGTGCGGAAGGCCTGTTCGGCAACTTCACGCGGCACTCCGGCAATTTCAAACATAACGCGTCCGCGCTTTACTGCTGCGGTCCAGTATTCCACGTTTCCCTTACCTTTACCCATACGAGTTTCAAGAGGCTTTTCTGTGACTGGGCGATCCGGGAATATCCTGATCCAGATCTTTCCGCCCTTTTTCATCTTGCGGCTGATGGCAACACGAACCGCCTCTATCTGGCGCGCCGTGATCCAGCCGTTCTCGCAGGCCTGAAGTCCAAACTCGCCAAAGTCCACCTCTGTAGCGCCTTTGCTGTAGCCGCGAAGGGCCGTCAGATGCGGCTTACGGTATTTTACTCTTTTCGGAGAAAGCATTGGATCTTACCTCCTCTCCTTTGTTACGGGCTCGGCCTCAAATATGGGCTTGCGCTCCATAACTTCGCCCTTATATATCCACACTTTGATGCCGATTACGCCGTAGATCGTGTGAGCTTCGGCGAAGCCGTAATCGATATCGGCTCTCAGTGTTGAAAGGGGAAGCTGGCCTTCAAGATACCACTCCGTGCGCGCTATTTCTGCACCGCCGAGACGTCCGGCGCACTGGATCTTGATTCCCTTGGCTCCCGACTTCATCGCGCGGAAGATCGACTGCTTCATCGCGCGGCGGAAGCTGATTCTGCGCTCAAGTGAAGAGGCGACGCCCTCGGCAACTACCTGAGCCTCTACGTCGGGATTCTTCATCTCCTGAATGTTTATCATGACCCGGTTGCCGGTCATAGCCTGAAGTTCCTCACGAACCGCCTGTATCTCTGCACCCTGCTTGCCAATTACGACACCAGGCCGGGCGGTCCAAACTGTAAAACGCATAACGTTGCCAATACGCTCAATCTCCACACGGCTCACGCCAACCTGGGCCCAGCGTTTCTTGATCCAGTTTCTGAGCTCAAGGTCTTTGTGAAGAAACTTCGCGTATTTTTTACCGTCAGCGTACCAGCGGGATTCCCAATCGTAGATAACGCCAAGTCTATAACCTACCGGGTGAACTTTCTGACCCACCGTTCAACCCCTCCTTACTTCTCGCACACGACCATGGTGATATGGCACGTGTGATGTCTGAAAGCATGAGCGCGGCCCATGGAAACGGGGCGGAAACGCTTCATGTATGCTCCCTGGTCAGCCGTGGCGGTCTTGACGATGAGTTTGTCCATATCGAGACCGTGGTTGTGCTCAGCATTCGCAACGGCGCTCTTGAGCACCTTCTCAGCGTATCTGGCCGGCTTATTGGGAGTATATTTGAGAATCATGAGCGCCTCTGAAGCATTCTTGCCTCTGACGAGCGCCAGAACTCTGCGGACTTTGTTTGCAGAAATACGGATCTGCTTTGCCGATGCTTTTACTTCCATACCTCGCGTCCTCCTACCTCTTTACCTTTGTGGAGCGTTCCTGGCCGGCGTGGCCGCCGAACTTACGGGTAGGCGCAAACTCACCGAGCTTATGTCCTATCATATTGTCGCTGATGTAAACCGGAACATGAATACGGCCGTTATGCACTGCTATCGTGTGTCCGACCATTTCAGGCGTGATCGAGCAGGCGCGGGCCCAGCTCTTGATAACCACTTTTTTGCCTGATTCGTTCATGTTCTCTACCCTGCGGAGAAGTTTAACGTCTACGTAGGGTCCTTTTTTTAGTGAACGAGCCATCTTAATTCTCTCCTACAAACTCGGGTTACTTCTTGCGGCGGCGGACGATGAACTTATCCGACGGCTTACGCTTACGGGTACGGTAACCCTTTGCCGGAGTACCCCACGGTGAGACGGGATGCTTGTGCGACTTGCTCTTGCCTTCGCCTCCGCCCATCGGATGGTCGACAGGGTTCTGGATCATACCGCGGATATGCGGACGAATGCCAAGCCAGCGTGTTCTTCCCGCTTTACCTGAGACTACGTTCTCGTGCTCTTCGTTGCCAACCTGGCCGACGGTCGCCATGCACTCGATCAGCACAAGACGAAGCTCGCCTGACGGCATACGCACAAAGGCGTATTTGCCCTCTTTAGCCATGAGCTGCGCCGACGTTCCCGCCGAGCGTACCAATACTCCTCCGCGTCCCGGCTCAAGCTCAATGTTGTGAACGACCGTACCGACCGGGATGTCCTTAAGCTTAAGGGCGTTTCCGGGACGGATGTCCGATCCCTCTCCGGCGAAGATCGTGTCGCCGACATTGAGGCCTACGGGAGCCAGGATGTATCTCTTCTCGCCGTCCTTGTAGGAGATGAGAGCGATACGCGCCGAACGGTTGGGATCGTACTCGATCGCCGTTACCTTACCGGGAACTCCAAACTTGTCGCGCTTGAAGTCCACGATGCGGTACTTGATTCTGCCGCGTCCGCCGCGGTGGCGCATTGTTACGCGGCCGTTATTATTGCGTCCCGCTGACTGCGAGAGTGATGTTACCAGACTCCGTTCCGGCTTCGCCTTAGTGATTTCCGAAAAATCGGGCGTCGCCATCTGACGGCGGCTGGGCGTAGTGGGACGATATTTCTTGATTCCCATTAGATGTTTCCCCTTTCTGCCTAGGCGCTTGCGCCCTCAAAGAAAGCGATCTTCTCACCCTTTGCGAGGGTGACGACGGCCTTCTTCCAGGAGCGTGAACGACCCAAAAAGGCACCCATCCGCTTCGGTTTGGAACGGACCTGGATCGTGTTTACCTTGACAACCTTGACCTTGAAGACCTCTTCGATGGCTTTGCGGATCTCTATCTTATTCGCCTTCGGGAGCACCTCAAAGGTATACTGTCCCAGTTCCATCTGACGGCTTGTCTTCTCCGTTATGATGGGCCGAACTATTATATCATATGCTATCGCGTTCATTAACCGAATACCTCCTCGAGCTTTTTAACCGCTTCAGGCGTTGCGATCAGCTGGTCGTGGTTCAGAAGGTCATAAACATTCACGCTGTCCACATGCTGCACATAAGCGCCGGGGATGTTCGCCGCCGACTTCACAACAGCCATGTTCGTCTCGTGGAGTACGAGAAGGGGCTTTTTGCCGCTCTTTACCGCCGCGAGGAATTCGATCATGCTCTTCGTCTTCGGGGCTTCGAGCCCAAAGCTGTCGATCACAAGCATATTCTCAGCCTGGACCTTAAGTGTGAGCGCGCTGCGAATAGCGATACGGCGGACCTTCTTGTTTACCTTCTGGTGATAGTCGCGCGGGTGCGGACCATGAGCAACTCCGCCGCCTACCCACAGCGGTGAACGTGAGCTGCCGGCGCGCGCGCGGCCAGTGTGCTTCTGTCTCCAGGGCTTCTTACCGCCGCCGCGGACTTCTCCGCGGTCTTTGGTGTTGTGCGTGCCAACACGGCAGTTAGCCAGATGCGCGACCACAACCTGATGCATGGCCGGCACATGGACCGGGGCTCCGAAGACGGCATCGGAAAGCGTTACGTCTCCGATAACCTCGCCTTTGAAATTAACTTCTTTTACTACAGGCATCGTCTTCTGCCTCCCTACTACGCTGTTTTGCGGATCATTACAAGGCCGTCGCGCGCTCCGGGAACAGGACCCTCGATGAGGATGAGGTTGTTCTCTTCGTCAATCCCGAAAACCTTAAGGTTCTTCGTTGTGACGCGCTCGCTGCCCATATGACCCGCCATTCTCCGGCCCTTCATTACACGGCCGGGAAAGCTGCTGCATCCGATTGAACCGGGGTGACGGTGTGTTACCGAGTGACCATGGCTCGCCGGCGTTCCGCCGAAGCCGTGGCGCTTCATTACGCCCGCGGTTCCCTTACCTTTGCTGACGCCTATAACGTCAACAACTTCGCCATTCTGGAACAGAGAAACGGTGATCTCCTGTCCCACCTGGTAGTCCGCCGTGCTGTCCACGCGGAACTCCCTCAGCCAGCGCCTGGGCGCAACATCCTGCTTCTCGAAGTAACCCTTCATCGGCTTGTTGACCTTTGAGGGCTTGATATCTCCGAGGCCGAGCTGCACTGCGCTGTAACTGTTCTTTTCAGGTGTCCGGATTTCAACGATCGTGCAGGGACCTGCTTCAATAACTGTTACAGGTACCGCTTTGCCGTTTTCGTCGAAGACCTGGGTCATCCCTACCTTGCGGCCCAGAATCCCCATACTCATTGACGTTTCACTCCTTTTTCAGATTAGAACTAATTAAAGTTTAATCTGTATATCAACACCAGAGGGCAGATTCAGCTCCATAAGAGCCTCCATCGTCTTCTGCGTTGGGTCGATTATATCGATCAGACGCTTGTGCGTCCTGATCTCGTACTGGTCGCGCGCATCCTTGTCGACGTGCGGCGAGGTAAGCACGCAGTAGCGGTTGACCTCTGTCGGAAGGGGCACGGGACCCGAAACTCTGGCGCCTGTGCGCTGCGCCGTGTCGGCTATCTGCGTAGCCGAGGCGTCGAGAACGCGGTGGTCGAATGCCTTAAGTTTGATACGAATTTTCTTTGCCAAAATATTCCCCTCCGGGGTTACGCTATGATCTCAGTGACGACGCCGGCGCCGACTGTACGGCCGCCTTCGCGC